>JAHECE010000298.1 GCA_024641895.1 Actinomycetales bacterium | reverse complement strand
CACCGGGACCGGGGCGCAGCTGTCCACCTGGACGGTGGCCGCCGACGGGTGGGCACGTGATGACGGCCTGGCGCAGCGGTACTCCAACTGGGTCAACGCCTCGGACAACAGCGGGTACCTGATGCTCACCGGCGCGGAGACCCCGGGGGCCTACACCTACAAGAGCATGTACGCCGTGATCCAGGTGCACTGGACCGACTTCCCCGTCCCCGGGCCGCTGACGGCGCCCGCCCCGGCGAACGGGGCCCGCGCGAGCGTGACCCCGGCCCTGGCCGTGGCCAGCAGCGACCCCTCCGGCTCGGGCCTGGACTGGCGGTACCGGGTCGGGACCACCACGAACGTGGCCGGCTCGACGGTGTGGGACTCCGGGTGGACCATCGACCAGGCCGTCACCGTGGCGCCGGGGGCCCTGGCCCAGGGCACCACGTACTACTGGCAGGCCTCCGTGCGCGACGGGTACGAGGGCCTGTGGGGTACGTCCACGGTGCGGAACTCCTCGGTGTGGAGCTTCGTCACGAACCAGCTCCCGACGGTGTCCCAGGCCACCGCGGCACCGGCGAACCCGTCCACGGTCGTGACCCTGACGCCGACGCTGTCCGGGGCGACGGTCACCGACCCCAACGGTGACGCCGTGTCCTACCTGGTCCGCGTTGCTTCGGGCGCCGACGCGGCCAGCGGGGTGGTCCTGACCTCCGGGTGGGGGCCGAGCCCGTCGTTGACGGTCCCCGCGGGCAGCCTGCGCGACGGCGGGGCGTACACGTGGACGATCCTGACGAAGGACGCCTACGACACCTCACCGGTGCCGTGGGTCAGTAAGTTCACCGTGAACCAGCGCCTGGCCGAAGCCGGCCCGGCCCCGATCGAGACGGTCGGGGACGTGGCCGTGAACCTGGCCAACGGCAACGCCGGGCTGCGGTTCGCCTCCCCCACCGTGCCTGCCGGCCACCGCGACACCACCGCGCGCGGGGCGGGCAGGTGGGCGCGTGGGCGCTCGACGCGACGGTGCGGGTTGAGGCGCTCTGGACCGTTCGACCATGTTGCGGCCGCCGAGTGCTCTATCGCTTGCGATTATATCGCCTGTCGCTATAGTCATGTCATGACGCAGCAAGACGCGACCCCAGGCGCCAGGGATTTCCTCCCGCTGACCCCTGCGCAGTTCCACGTGCTGGTCGCCCTCAGTGGCGGCGAGCAGCACGGGTACGCGATCATGCAAGCGGTCGAACGGTCCTCCGACGCAACGGTCCGAATGGGCCCGGCGACCCTGTACGGGACGCTGCGCCGCCTCGTGCAGGCCCGGCTGGCCGAAGAGGTCACCGACCGACCCCCAGAGGCCGACGACGACGCCCGCCGCCGCTACTACCGGCTCACCTCCCTGGGTCGCCAGGTCTGCCTCGCCGAGGCCGACCGCCTCGCCGCACTCGTGCGCCGCGCCCGCTCGAACCTGCAGCCTCGGGCCGTGTGAGGTGTCCACCCACAGCCGCGCGTATCGCGCACTCACGTCCCTGTACCCGCGCTCCTTCCGCGACGAGCACGGCGACGACCTCGTGCACTTCTTCGAAGACCTGCGCAGCGACCGCGGCACCGCCCGCGCCTGGGCCCGTACCGCCGCCGACCTCGCCATCACCGTCCCGCGATACCGACTGGAGCACGCCATGACCGACAGCCGCCGCGAGGCCGCCCTGATCACCGTCACCACCGCGCTCCTGGCAGCCGCCGGGATCACGCTGCTGATGGTCGGCCTCGGGCCCCTCCTACCGCTCGCACTCCTCGCGGCCGCCGTCGCAGGCGCGCTCACGCTGCGCAGGACCATCGCGAACTCCTCCAAAGCCCCGCAGCGCCGCCGATACCGCCTCACCTCCACCCTCGTGCTCGCTGTCGTCTTCGTCGCGGCACTCGCGAGCTACCTCCTCGACATCCGCGACGACCACATCACCGACAGCAGCCTCCTGGCCCACGGCCTCATCGGGATGCTCACCCTCGCCGGCGCCACCGTGACACTGATCGCCACCCTCGCCAGACCCCACCACCTCGAGAATCCCGCCACCACCCCCTGACTCACCCGAGGGCGCACACGCCCAAAGCCTCGGGACTCGGCCGCGTCGAGGCCGGCCTGGCCCGAGGACGTGCCGGCCGAGCAAGCGCCCTTCGCCGTGTCGGCTACGTGTCAGAACGTGATTCCCCGTAGGCCCCTCAAAGGGCACTCAGGACGCCCCGAACGGCCAAAGCAGGTTCACGTGGGAGACGATACCAATCTGGTATCATGGCGGGATGGCGATGACACTCCGACTCTCCGACGAGGACGAGAAGGCTCTGGCCCTGCTCGCCAACGCGGATGGGGTCAGCAAGCAGGAGGCGACGGTCCGGGCGATCCGTGAGGCGGCGGCCCGACGGGTCCACGGGGATCTGGTCGCAGACCTGTCGGCTCGGGCCCGCGCCCGGTATGCCGAGGTCCTCGATCGCCTCGGCCAGTGACGACCTACCTCTCGTTGGAAGACCTGCTCGCCCTGGCCGGCGACCTTGGAGTCGGTCCGGTGCGCGACGTGGGCCTGCTCGACTCGGCCGCCCATCGACCACAAACGGTCCTCTACGGGCAGCAGGCATACCCGGAGCTAGATCTCAAGGCCGCGGCCTTGTTGGAGTCGATCGTGGGCAACCACGCTCTGGTCGACGGCAACAAACGCCTCGGCTGGCTGGCCACCGTCGTGTTCTTCGGGCTCAACGACGTCGAACTGGACGCCCCGGACGACCCCGCCTACGACCTAATGACAGGCGTCGCGGCCGGCGACATCGACACGGCCTCGATCGCGGCGACACTCCGCTCCTGGCATCGGTAACG
>JAHECE010000086.1 GCA_024641895.1 Actinomycetales bacterium | reverse complement strand
GAGATCCAGGTGGTCATCACCGTTCTAGCCGCTCATCCGGACGACACCTACGACGTCCTGGCGATCAACGCGGCGTCGATGTCGACCCAGATCTCCGGTCTGCCCTTCTCAGGCCCGATCGGTGGCGTCCGCGTCGCCCTGGTCGACGACCAGTGGATCGCCTTCCCCCGGTACTCCGAGCTCGAGCGGGCCGTCTTCCAGATGGTCGTGGCCGGGCGCGTGGTCGACGGCGACGACGTCGCGATCATGATGGTCGAGGCCGAGGCCACCGAGGGCTCGTGGACGTTGATCAACGACCAGGGCAAGACCGCCCCGACCGAGGAGGTCGTCGCTGCGGGCCTCGAGGCCAGCAAGGCGTTCATCAAGGTCCTGTGCGACGCCCAGTCCGAGCTCGCCGCGCGTTCCGCGAAGCCGATCCGGGACTTCCCCCTGTTCCCCGACTACCAGCAGGACGCGTACGACGACGTCGAGAGCGTGGTGGCCGACGAGCTCGGTCAGGCGTTGACGATCGCGGACAAGCAGGACCGCGAGAACCGAATCGACGAGATCAAGGCCGAGATGCAGTCCCGCCTGTCCGCGGCATTCGTCGGCCGCGAGAAGGAGCTTTCGGCGGCGTACCGCGCGATCACGAAGAAGTTCATCCGCCAGCGGATCCTCACGGACGGCTTCCGGATCGACGGTCGCGGTCTGCGGGACATCCGCACGCTGTCGGCCGAGGTCGAGGTGCTGCCGCGGGTCCACGGCTCGGCGCTGTTCGAGCGCGGCGAGACGCAGATCCTGGGCGTGACGACACTGAACATGCTCCGGATGGAGCAGCAGATCGACTCGCTGTCACCGGTCACCAAGAAGCGTTACATGCACAACTACAACTTCCCGCCGTACTCGACCGGTGAGACCGGCCGGGTCGGCAGCCCCAAGCGTCGGGAGATCGGCCACGGGGCGCTCGCAGAGCGGGCTCTCATGCCCGTGCTGCCGCCGCGCGAGGAGTTCCCCTACGCGATCCGGCAGGTCTCCGAGGCGCTCGGCTCCAACGGATCGACCTCGATGGGTTCCGTCTGCGCGTCGACGCTGTCGATGCTCAACGCCGGCGTCCCGCTGCGTGCCGCCGTCGCGGGCATCGCGATGGGCCTGGTCTCGGACACCGTCGACGGGCAGACCCGCTACGCGGCCCTGACGGACATCCTCGGCGCTGAGGACGCCTTCGGTGACATGGACTTCAAGGTCGCCGGCACCAGGGAGTTCGTGACGGCGATCCAGCTCGACACCAAGCTCGACGGGATCCCTGCGCACGTGCTCGCGGGTGCCCTCACGCAGGCTCGTGACGCGCGCCTGCACATCCTGGACGTGATGGCCGAGGCCATCGACGCACCGGACGAGATGGCTGCTACGGCGCCCCGCGTGATCACGGTCAAGGTTCCCGTGGACAAGATCGGCGAGGTCATCGGCCCGAAGGGCAAGATGATCAACCAGATCCAGGACGACACGGGCGCCGACATCTCGATCGAGGACGACGGCACCGTGTACATCGGGGCGACCGACGGCCCGTCGGCCGAGGCCGCGCGGGCGGCGATCAACGCCATCGCCAACCCGCACATGCCGGAGGTGGGGGAGCGCTTTGTCGGCACCGTCGTCAAGACGACGTCGTTCGGTGCGTTCATCTCCCTGAGCCCGGGCAAGGACGGCCTCCTGCACATCTCGCAGATCCGCCGCCTCGTCGGCGGCAGGCGGGTCGAGAACGTCGAGGACGTGCTCGAGGTCGGCAAGAAGATCCAGGTGGAGATCGGCGAGATCGACCCGCGCGGCAAGCTGTCGCTCGTGGCCGTCGTCGACGAGGCCGCGGACGCTCCGGCGAACGCCTGACGTGCCGGTCGAGCTTTCGCTGGGCCGGGCCGGGGGGCCTGGTACCGAGCTCTCGCTCGAGCAGGACGGCGGCGTCATCGTGCGCCGGTCCGTCCTGCCGGGCGGGATCAGGGTGCTGACCGAGCAGGTCCCGGGCGTGCGCTCGACCACGGTGGGTGCCTGGGTGGCCGTCGGCTCGCGTGACGAGCTGGACGGCCACCACGGCTCTACCCACTTCCTCGAGCACCTGCTCTTCAAGGGGACGCCGAGGCGGGACGCCATGGCGATCGCCGAGGCGTTCGACGCCGTCGGCGGCGAGGCGAACGCCAGCACGGGCAAGGAGCACACCTGCTACTTCGCCCGCGTGCTCGACGCGGACGTGCCGCTGGCGGTCGACGTCATCGGCGACATGATCACTTCCGCTCTGCTCGACCCGGAGGAGTTCGAGACGGAGCGCGGGGTCATCCTCGAAGAGCTCGCGATGAACGAGGACGACCCGACCGACGTCGTCCACGAGGAGTTTGCCACCCTCGTCTTCGGTGACCACCCGCTCGGTCGACCCATCGGTGGCACGCAGGACACCATCCGGGCCGTCCCGCGCGATGCTGTCTGGGACCACTACCGGCGCACCTACGTCCCTCGCGAGCTCGTCGTCACCGCCGCCGGCTCGGTGGACCACGGTGCGCTGTGCGACCAGGTGCTCGCGGCTGCCACCGCCGGCGGCTGGGACCTCGACCCCACCGGCGTTCCCGCGGACCGCCGCTCCGGCGACCTCGGCCCCGGCGTGCCCGTGCTCGGCGGCTCGGCACTGACTGTCCACCGCCCCACCGAGCAGGCGAACATCGTGCTCGGCGGGCGGGGGCCGAACGCGAACGACGACCGCCGGTTCACCCTGCGCGTCCTGCACGCGGTCCTGGGCGGCGGGATGTCCTCCCGCCTCTTCCAGGAGATCCGTGAGAAGCGCGGCTTGGCGTACTCGGTCTACTCCTTCGCCAGCGGCTACGCGGAGGCAGGGCTCTTCGGCATGTATGCCGGTTGCGCGCCGGGCCGGGTCGATCAGGTGGTCGAGCTGCTCGGGTCTGAGCTCGACCGCTTCGCTGCCGAGGGCATCACCGCCGGCGAGCTGGAGCGCGCCGTCGGTCAGCTCAGCGGGGGACTGGTGCTCGGGCTCGAGGACACCGGATCGCGCATGTCCAGGCTGGGCCGGGCTGAGATCGTGCACGGCGAGCTGCCTTCCGTCGAAGAGATGCTGGGCAAGATCCGCGCCGTCACCGTGGGTGCCGTCAACGACCTGGCGACGGAGCTCGCCGCCGCGCCCCGTTCCCTCGTCGTCGTCGGTCCGTTCGACGACGACGTCGCGGCCGCGGCTCTCGGGGTCTCCTCAGGTCAGCGTCGCTGACCGGCTCGATGGAGCTCGCGAGGCCTCTGACTCGACAGGGAGCGTGTGCTCGATGGGCACGCGGGCGTGCGAAGGTAGGGGCATGAACAAGGCGCGCCCTTCCAAGCCCTCGCCATCGTCGCGATCGACCACCTGGCGGCCGTCGGAGGGGCCGGGGACATCCGTGCGACGCCTCGACCGCGGGATGCTGTGGTCGCTGATGATCTTCCTCCTGAGCTTCCCGATGATGCTGCTCTTCCTCGCGGTGATCGCCTACGTGGCGGAGCTCCAGGGCATCACCCTCGGGAGCAGCGAGGACCTCGCCGCCCAGCAGACGCTCAACACGGTCTTCATCGTCTTGTCTCTGTGCCCCTTGACCGCGGCCTTCATCATCGGTCTCAAGTCATGGCGGCAGCGACGTCAGGCAGTCGGGCTGGCGGTGGCGGTGCTGAGCGCGATTGCCGGCCTCGGCCTGGTCCTGCTGCCCTCTCTCGCCTGACTCGCTGCTCGCTGGGTTGACGCCCGCCGACTGGCTGCCGCGTCAGCGGTTCGGCGGCGCGGTGCTGCCTCGCGGCACGAGGTGAGTCGGCAGGACGACCGCCTCCCCCTTGGTCTCGCCCGCGAGCATGGTGACCACCATCTTCGCGACCATCTCGCCCTGGAGGCGGACGTCCTGGTGAACGGTCGTCAGGTCGAGCTGGGCGGCCATCGGGTGGTCGTCGATCCCGATGACCGAGACCTGCTCGGGGACGCGGATCCCCGCTCGGCGTAGGGTGCGCAGCGCGCCGAAGGCGATCTCGTCGGAGTGCGCGAGGACCGCCGTCGGCGGGTCGGGCAGGCTCAACAGTCGCTCCATCGCCTCGGCGCCGGCGTCCGAGCCCCAGTCGGTGCGGTCGAAGAGGCTGCTGTCCAGGGGGATCCCGGCATGCGCCAGGCCGGCCGTGTACGCCCGAGCACGGCCGTCGAACTGCCATTCCGGGGTGTTCGGGTCTATCGCGTCGATCATCGCTATCCGGCGGTGCCCGAGGAACAGCAGATGATCCATCGCCTGCTTGGCCGCCGCCTCGTCGTCGATGCTCACGTACGGGTACGCCGCGAACTGCCCGCCCCCGGCTACGACTCCCACGCCCAGGATCGCGAGCTGGCGATGCTCGGCGGCGGTGAGGGGAATGCCGACCACCAAGATCGCGTCCACCTTGCGCCGGGCCGGCAGGTTCATGAAGAAGCGGTGCCGGTCCTCCGGGTCACCCGCGACGTAGAGCAGCGTGTCGAGTCCCTCGTCGCTCAGGACGCTCTCGATGGCCTCGACCATCTCTCCGAAGAACCACCGCGACAGGTGCGGGACGACGACGCCGATCCGGCCGGTGTGGCCGCCGGCAAGTGCGGAAGCCTCGGGGGACACGACGTAGTCGTGCTCCTTCGCGACCCGGAGCACCTTGGCGCGCGTCGCGGGCGCCACTCCCGAGGCGTTGCTGAGCGCTCGCGAGGCCGTGGCCATCGAGACGCCCGCCAGCCGTGCGACGTCGGCCATCGTGATCGTCGAACTGCTGCTCTCGCCCACCGCGGCAGCCTATCCGGCTCGATCGCGGTCGCGTCGTTCCCCAACCTCGGCGTCGGGTCAGGAGGTGGGTAGGGCGTCCGGCGCGCACCGCGGATGGAAGCACTTCCGAAGGATAGGCGCACTGCCGAGAGCGCTGTAGAGGGCTGGTCACGGTCAATGTGGCGTCCTCAAGGGCCTTGACAGTCGGCTCTCGATGAGTCACTCTGAATATCGGCATGGAAGCGGTTCCGATGTGCAAGGCCCGTCTGGGCCGGGCTCTTGGGTCTCCCGTGCCTCGACCCGTCACCAACCCCGGAGGTATCCATGGCCGACGCGCGACTGCGCGACGTGGCGGAACGCGCTGGCGTCTCGCTCACCACCGCGTCGATCGTCACCCGGCGGCAGCCCGGGAGTCGCCTCTCGGCGCAGACGCGGGAGCGAGTTCTCCGGGCGGCCGCCGAGGTCGGGTACCGGCCTCGGGCACGCAACGAGGCGGCGCCCCTGGTAGGGCTTGTCTTCGACCAGGGTCTCTCCCGCTCAGCCGAGGGCATGCTCGTGAGCGCCGTGGAGCAGGCTTGGGCCAAGGGCTGCCTGCTCGTCGTCCTCCCCTGTGACGGCTGCGACGAAGACCGCGCGGGAGAAGCGCGCGTTCCCTCGGCCTTGGCCGGTGTCATCCGAGTGCGAGCGGATGGGCCCGATCTGGCCGCCGGGGGCGTGAGGAGAACAGTCGTTCATGCCGGGCCGGTGGCGGGGCAGGCCGAGGTCGTCGGCGAGCACCTCCGCACCGCCGACGACGACGGACAAGAAGGCGCTGCGGCACTCGTGGCGACGATCGGCGCCGCGATCGACGGCATCCTCGGCTCGTTGGTCCTCGACCCACAGGCCGCGTCCGTCGCGGTCTGATTCCCCGGGCGAGTGCGCTCTGGGCGGGGCCGGTGCGGTTGTTCGTCCAGACAGGGCTCGCAAGCCGCCCACGCCACGCCCCTTCTGCGTGTTTCATGAGCCTGAATGACCTCGACAGCCCGACGACCTCGTAGCGGGCACGACCTTGGAGGACCTCCATGCCTGACTCTCGAAACCCTGATCTCCCTCCGCCCGGTCCCGGGCAGAGCGTGGAGACGGCAGGGAGTGCGGCGTCCGGGGCCGGAGCGCACCGGCCGTGGTGGGCGGACGCCGTCGTGTACGAGGTCTATCCGCGTAGCTTTGCCGACGCGGACGGCGACGGGGAGGGTGACCTCGCCGGTGTGCGTGCCAAGCTGCCGTACCTCGAGGCGCTCGGCGTCGACGCCATCTGGGTGGCACCGTGGTTCCCGTCCCCGATGGCCGACGGCGGCTACGACGTATCGGACTACCGGGACATCGACCCCCGCTACGGGACCCTCGAGGACGCGACGACCCTGATCGCGGAAGCCGGCGAGCGTGGCATCCGGACGATCATCGACATGGTCGCGAACCACACGTCGGATCAGCACCCCTGGTTCCAGGCGGCCCTGGCCGCGCCGGAGGGGTCCCCGGAGCGCGCGCGCTACCTCTTCCTCGAAGGCAAGGGGCCGGACGGCAGCGAGCCGCCGAACAACTGGATCAGTGCCTTCGGTGGGCCGGCCTGGTCGCGGACCACCAACCCGGACGGAAGCCCTGGGCAGTGGTACATGCACATGTTCGCTCCCGAGCAGCCAGACCTCAACTGGGACAACGAGCAGGTCCAGCAGGACTTCGACGACATCCTCCGCTTCTGGTTCGACCGCGGCGTCGACGGCATCCGCGTCGATGCGGCACCCGCCTTCTTCAAGACCCCTGGCTATCCCGACGCCGACTACGGCGGAGACCTGCGCTTCCTCGCCGCCGCGTGGGTGGGCAACCCCCACTGGGACGTCGACGAGGTGCACGGCATCCTGAAGCGGTGGCGCCGCGTCGGGGACGAGTACGACGGCGATCGGGTGTTCGTGGCGGAGGCAGTCGTCAACGGGGCCGAGCGGCTCGGCCTCTACCTCGCTCGGGACGAGATGCACACCGCCTTCAACTTCGAGTTCCTCAAGGCGTCGTGGGACCCGGGTCTCCGCCGGATCATCGACGACACCCTCGAGGTGCTGGCCCCGGTGGGCTCGCCGCCGACCTGGGTGCTGGGCAGCCACGACGAGACCCGGCTCGCCACGCGCTACGGCCGCGCGCGCACCGGCGCCCTCCACCTCTCGGACGGCCAGGGCAGCCCGACGGACCTCCGGCTCGGCACGCGCCGGCTGCGTGCGGCGGCCTTGCTGATGCTCGCGCTGCCCGGCGGCGCCTACATCTACCAGGGTGACGAGCTCGGTCTGCCCGATGTCGAGGACATCCCGGACCACCTGTTGCAGGACCCGATGTGGCTGCGCAGCGGTCATACGATCCGCGGGCGGGACGGTTGCCGGGTCCCCGTTCCGTGGAGCGGCGACGCACCGCCGTTCGGCTTCAGCCCCGACGGCGCGGCGACGGAGCCTTGGCTCCCGCAGCCGGCGGCCTGGGCGGGCCTGACCGTCGAGGCGCAGGACGCGGACCCGGACTCGGTCCTCTGGCTCCACCGGCACGCGCTGCGGCTGCGTCGCGAGAACGCGGGCTTCCACACCGAGGCATTCAGCTGGCGGGACTCGGCGCCCGAGGTGCTCGACTTCGAGCGCGGTCCGGGGCTCCGCTGCGTCCTCAACCTCTCCGGGGCGCCCGTCGAGCTCGGGACGGACTGGGACGTCCTGCTCTCGAGCGTTCCGCTCGAGGCCGGCGCCCTGCCCCACGACGCGACTGCGTGGCTCAAGGCGCGGCCGTCCTGACGACGTCGACCTGACGCCGAGCGCCCACCCCACGTGGGGTAGGTGCTCGGCGTCGGTCGTGCGAGCGGGGCCCGACTAGGCTTGCCGGGTGAGCGATCCGATCAAGGTGGCCGTGCTCGGCGCGCGCGGGCGGATGGGGCAGGCTGTCTGCCGAGCAGTGGGAGACGCGGCGGGGCTCGACCTCGTCGCCGCGCTCGACGTCGGAGACGGGCTGTCCGCCGTCGCGGGCGCCGACGTCGCGGTCGACTTCACGGTTCCGGCGGCGACCGAGGCGAACGTCCACGCCCTGATCGATGCCGGCGTCCATGCCGTCGTCGGGGCGACCGGGTGGAGCGAGGAGTCGCTCGGGCGGGTGGTCGAGCATCTCGGCTCGGCGCCGCGATCAAACGTCCTCGTCGCACCCAACTTCGCGCTCTCGGCGGTGCTCGCGATGCGGTTCGCGGCCGAGGCGGCTCGGTTCTTCGAGTCCGCCGAGGTCGTCGAGCTGCATCACCCCGACAAGGTGGATGCGCCGTCGGGTACCGCGGTGCACACCGCGCGGCTCATCGCGGCGGGCCGGCGTGCCGCGGGGCTCGGGCCGTCACCCGACGCCACCGCGAGCGCGCTGGACGGCGCGCGGGGAGCCGACGTGGACGGCGTCCGGGTGCACGCGGTGCGCCTGCGAGGGCTGGTGGCGCACGAGGAGGTGCTCTTCGGCAACCCGGGAGAGCAGCTCACCATCCGCACCGACTCCTTCGACCGGTCGAGCTTCATGCCCGGAGTCCTGCTGGCCGTCCGGACCGTCCACCGTTTGCCGGGACTGACCGTGGGTCTCGAACCCGTGCTCGCGCTCAGTCGCCTACAGGAGCGCTGACCAGGCGTCCTCTCGCACGAGTCGGCCGAGGGCGTCGAGCTGCCGGCTCGTGCCCGACGGGCTGAAGCCGGCGCCGGTCAGGAACCCGGCGCGTGGGCCGTCGTCCTCGAGCACCCAGGTGCGCACGACCCCGGCACCCGCGGCGCGAAGCGCATCGACACAGGCGGCCAGGAGGCGCGAGCCATGACCCCGACGGGTCCGGCGCGGATCCACCTCGAGCGCGATGATCTCGGCGGCCGTCCCCAAGGACGTCTGAGCCCGCGAGCCTGAGGTCGGCGACCCCGCCGCGGCGACCTCAGCGGGCACCATCGCGGCGAAGCCGACGACGATGCCGTCCTCCTCGGCGACGAAGACGTGATGCCGGGCGCTCGGAGGGCTCGTGATCGCGACGTCCCAGGACCCGCGCATCGGCTCGGGATCGAGGAAGGGGACCTTGGTCCCCAGTGTCGCCGAGTGGTTCTCGAACCACGCGCGCAGCTGGATGTCGGCGACGGTGGTGGCGTCCTGGGGTCGGGCGTGACGCACCCATGAGCCCTCCGTCACGCGGCCGACCGAGGATGCGGATTGCGTCCCGCCCTGATGTTCACGGGGGTAGCGTAAAGGGCGCTCCCCCTGGGACCGCGCCGCGCGCTGGTAGGTCCCCGCGCTGGTCGGTAGGAGAGCGGTCGTCGCCTCCCCAAACGATGCAAGCGCTTGCAGGAGCGACCCTCCCGGCAGCCAACTTGCGCAACTGAACTGCCAGTATTGTGTCCGAACGGTGACACAACGCGCTTCCATGGCGCGGGTTCGTGTGGCAGGTTTGGCCTGTTCGACACACATCTTGACGGCGAAGGAGCAGTCATGCAGAGAATGAAGGCGGTACGGCTTGCCTCAGTGGTAGCCGCGACCGCGCTCGTCGCGAGCGCGTGTTCCAGCGGCAGCAGCGACGGTGGCGGCACTGACGGCGGGGGTGGCTCGGTCGAGATCATCGGCGCCATCGGTGGCGCGAACGCCGAAGCGCTGAACGCCGAGATCGCAGCGCTCAGCGAGAGCACGGGGATCGACGTCACCTACACGACGATCCCCGACTTCGACACGGTCATCCAGAGCAGGGTCCGCGGCAACAACGCGCCCGACATCGCGGTGTTCCCGCAGCCGGGCGTGCTGCTCGACCTCAAGGACGACATGGTCGCCCTCGACGACGTGATCGACCTGCCGGCGGCCACGGCGGACCTCATCCCGGGCCTCGCCGAGATCGCGCAGTCAGACGGCAAGACCTACGGCTTGCCGTGGTCGATCAACGTCAAGAGCAACGTCTGGTACCCCGTCAGCGAGTTCGCGGACGCCGGCTACCAGATCCCGACCAGCCAGGCCGAGCTCGAGGCACTGACCGCGCAGATCAAGGCTGACGGCACCCCGCCGTGGTGCTTCGGCTTCGAGTCCCAGGCCGCGACCGGTTGGTACGTCACCGACTGGATCGAGGAGTACGTCCTGCGCATCGGTGGCCCCGAGGTCTACGACCAGTGGGTGAGCCACGAGGTCCTGTTCGACTCGCCGGTCGTCAAGCAGGCCGCCGAGACGTTCGAGAAGCTGATCCTGACCCCGGGCAACGCTGTCCTGGACCGTCAGGGCATGGCCGCAACGCCGTGGGGCGACGCCCTGCAGCCGCTGGTGGCGGACCCTCCGGGCTGCTTCATGGCTCGCCAGGGCAACTTCGTGATCGGCTTCTGGCCGCCTGAGGTCCAGGCTGCCCCGGCCGACTACGTGAGCTCGTTCCTGCTGCCCCCGGTCGAGGGTGGCTTCGACGGCCAGCCGGTCCTCGGCGGTGGCGACCTCGCTGGTGCGTTCAACGACAACGAGGCCACGAAGACCGTCCTCCAGGCGCTCTTCTCGCCCGACTTCGGTCAGGTGTGGGCCGGTGAGGTGAACAACGAGTTCGTGTCGCCGTACTCCACGTTCGACAACTCGAAGTACATCAGCGAGACGGTGGCTAACGTTGCCTCCGCCGTCGCTGGCGCGGACGCGTTCCGCTTCGACGGCTCGGACCTCATGCCGGGTCAGGTTGGTTCGGGTTCGTTCTGGACGGAGATGACGGCGTGGGTCACGGAGCAGGAGACTCTTGACCAGGCGCTGAAGAACATCGACGCCAGCTGGCCGGCTAGCTAGTAGA
>JAHECE010000085.1:8854-10617 GCA_024641895.1 Actinomycetales bacterium | reverse complement strand
CCGATGAGCTCCCCGACCCGCGATCCGACCATGTGCACGCCGACGATCGGCCCGTCCACGCGGCGGATGAGCTTGATGAAGCCCGCCGTCTTGAGGATCTGGCTCTTGCCGTTGCCGCCGAGGTTGTACTCGATGGCCTTGACGCCATCGGCGCCGAACTCGGCTTTGGCCTGCGCCTCGGTGAGGCCGACCGAGGCGACTTCGGGCTCGCAGTAGGTGACCCTCGGGATGCCCGACTCGACGATCGCGGCCGGACTGAGGCCGGCGATCTCCTCGGCGACGAAGATGCCCTGCTGGAAGCCGCGGTGGGCGAGCTGGAGGCCGGGGACGATGTCCCCGACCGCGTAGATGTTCGCGACCCCGGTGTGCAGCCGCTCGTTCGTCAGGACGAAGCCGCGCTCCATCGGGATGCCCTGGGCCTCGTAGCCGAGGCTGGCCGTGGCCGGGCCGCGGCCGACGGCAACGAGCAGCAGGTCCGCCGCGAGGCTGGAGCCGTCCTCGAGGGAGACCTTGACGCCGGAGTCGTCCTGCGTCACGCCCGAGAACCTGGCGCCCAGCTTGAACGCGATCCCACGCTTGCGGAACGCGCGCTCGAGGGTCTTGCTCAGCGCCTCGTCCTCGTTCGGGACGAGGTGGGGCAGGCCTTCGACGATCGTCACGTCCACGCCGAAGGACTTCCAGACGCTGGCGAACTCGACGCCGATCACGCCGCCGCCCAGGACGATCGCGCTCTTGGGGATCCAGTCGAGGGTCAGGGCCTGGTCGCTCGTCATCACGCGGCCGGCGATCTCGAGGCCGGGCAGCGAGCGGGCGTAGGAGCCGGAGGCGAGGACGACGTTCTTGCCGCGGTAGCGCTTTCCGTCCACCTCGATCGTGTCCGGTCCGACGAGCGTGCCCCAGCCCTGGACGTAGTCGATGCCGTGCCCGGCGACGAGGCCCTGGAGCCCCTTGTGCAGGCGGGTGACGACGCCGTCCTTGTAGGCGTTCACCTTGACGATGTCGACGCCCTCGAGCGTGGCGCGCACGCCGAACTCCTCGGACTCCCGAGTGACGTCGGCGACCTCGGCCGCGTGCAGAAGCGCCTTGGTCGGGATGCAGCCGCGGTGCAGGCACGTGCCGCCGACCTTGTCCGCCTCGATGAGGGCGATCTTCAGGCCGAGCTCTGAGCCGCGCAGAGCCGCCGCGTAGCCGCCGCTCCCGCCCCCCAGGATGACGATGTCGTACAGATCCGAAGGCGTAGACGTCTGTGTCACGTACCTCTCCTCGAGCAAGCGGTAAGACGGTGGTGTCGGGCGGAGTCTTCCAGATAACTGCGCGCTGGTGTCGGCAAGCAGGACGTCTCAAGGCTCGGATGCCTCGATTCCTCCGTCTGCGTCATTGCCCCGGCACGCGTGCGGGGTGTGTTCGGTGCGGCCCGGAGGTCCGAGGTGCGGCGGCATCGCCACCCAGGCGGACCCCAGGAAGAGAACGTACTCTGACGCCATGGGCTTGTTCTCACGTCTCGGGCGACGGCGAGGTTCGGCTACGTCGACCCCGCGCGCCGGGCAAGGGTCGGATCGCGCCGCGACTCTGGCGCACTTCCGCGACTTCCAGGCCACCCGGGCCGGCGTCGAGGCCTACATCGAGCCGGCCACGCGAACGGATCCGGTCACGGTGGTCCTCATTGCGCGCACGGGGGAGTGGACCCGGCGACGGGTTCCCGACGGCGCCGCGGCCCGGACGCTGGCGCGCGAGCTCGGGATGCCGGTCTATGACGTCCAGCT
>JAHECE010000085.1:0-8844 GCA_024641895.1 Actinomycetales bacterium | reverse complement strand
CGTCCAGCTCACGGGCTACCCGGCCCGGATGCGCGAGTGGAACTCCAGCCGGCAGCCCGACCGGGCGAGGGTGCGCCGGCGCTGAACCCTGGCCTGAACCTGCGTCGCCGGCACAGCGAGTCCCTCGTGGTGCCCCCGGGCGCGGCGTCGCCCGAGACCGTGGCCGAGGCCCGTGAGCCGTCCCGCTGCGGACGGCCTACACCGCGACGAGGGCACTAGCCCGCGGCGCGGCTCTCGAGGAAGGCCAGGAGGGTGCGTACCCCCGCTCCCGTCCCGCCCTTCGGCGTGTACCCGCGTGCTCCCGACTCGTTGAAGGCCGGTCCCGCGATGTCGAGGTGGGCCCACGGGGTCCGCCCGACGAAGTGCTGCAGGAAGAGTCCGGCGACGAGCATGCCCCCGTAGCGGTCGCCCATGTTCGCCAGGTCGGCGACCCCTGACTTCAGGGAGGCCTTGAGCTCCTCCGGCAGAGGCATCGGCCAGAAGGCCTCGTCGGCAGCCCCTGCGGCGGCGAGGATCTCCGAACGCAGGTGGTCGTTGCCCATGACGGCAGCGACCTGGTTGCCCAGGGCGACCATCTGGGCACCCGTGAGAGTGGCGATGTCGACGACGGCGTCCGGCTCCTCCTCGCAAGCCGCGACGAGGGCGTCCGCCAGGACGAGGCGGCCCTCGGCGTCGGTGTTGAGCACCTCGACCGTGGTCCCCCCGCGGATCGTGATGACGTCCGACGGGCGCTGCGCAGTGCCGGACGGCATGTTCTCCGCCAGGGCGAGCCATCCGGTGACTCGCACGGGGACCTCGAGGGCGGCGGCGGCGAGCACCGCGTGCAGGACGGCCGCCGCGCCCGCCATGTCGCACTTCATCGTCTCCATCGACTTCGCCGGCTTGATGGACAGGCCGCCGGAGTCGAACGTGATGCCTTTGCCGACCAGCGCGACGTGGCTGGTCGCCGAGGCGGGCGAGTAGGAGAGCCGGACGAGCCGGGGAGGACGGCTCGAGCCCTGGCCTACGCCGATCAGTCCGCCGTACCCGCCGTCAGTGAGCGCGCCTTCGTCCAGGGTCGTCACCGAGACCGAGGTGTCCGCGGCCGCGGCGACCGCGATCTCGGCGAAGGTCTCGGGGTACAGGTCTCGTGGCGAGGCGTTGACGAGGTCGCGGGTGGCGTTCACGGCGGCGGCCAGGACGCGCGCACGTCGAGCGGCAGCCTCGGCCTCGGCGCTGTCGGCCAGCTCCGTGGTCACGACGAGCAGGCGCGGGCCCTCCGCGTCCGCGGGCCGGTATCGCCGGTAGCGGTAGGCGCCGAGCAGCGCGCCCTCGGCCACGGCGGCGATCTCGCCCGCAGAGCGCGCAGGCAGGAGCAGTGCTGTCCGAGCCGTCGAGTCGAGCGCACGGACGGCGGCACCTGCCGCCCGGCGCAGCGACTCGAGGCCGACGCGGTCGGACCTGATCACGCCGACACCGGTCAGCGCGATGACCGAGGCCACGACGTCGTCGCCGGCCGGGATCCGCGTCACCTCGTCTGCGGTGCCACGGACGCCGAGGGGGCCGAGGACACGCGCGAGCCGCTCGGCCACCTCCGGCGGCAGGCCGGCGTCGACGAGCAGCGACGGCTTCCCCTCACGCTGCCCGACCGCGACGACGAGGGCGTCCACGTCCAGGCTGGTGGGATCGGCCGCGGAGAGGGTGAGATCGGTCACCGCGCCTACGTTAGTGGCCGGGACCGATCACGGCTGCGGTGCCGTAACCTCCCCTGGTGCTCGTGCTCACGGTCGCCGTCGCGACGCTCGCCCTCGCGCTGGGTGCCTGGGCCGCCGTCCGGCTCGCGCGCGACCTCCCCGTCATCCTGCGCCAGCTCGTCGCCGGCGGCGCGGTCGAGGTCGCACTGCTCGGCCAGGTCGCGGCGGCCGTGGCGCTCACCGCGTCGGGTCATGCCCTCGCCGAGCCGCTCACTTTCTGGGGATATCTCGTGTTCGCCCTGCTGATCCTTCCGGGTGCGGGTGCGTGGGCCTTCGCCGACCGCACGCGCTGGAGCTCCGCGGTGCTCCTCGTCGGGACGATCACGGTCGTGGTGATGGAGCTGAGGATGTGGCAGCTGTGGGGTCAGGTGATACCCGGATGACCGGTAGCGAGCACGAGCACGACGAGCTGGACGACCGGCCGCCGTCGCTCGGGCCGGGACGGGTCCTGATCGCCGTCTATGGGGTCTTCGCCCTCGCGGCGAGCGCCCGCGCCTCGGTGCAGATCATCCGTGACGTCTCCGAGGCTCCCCTTGCGTACGGGCTGTCGGCCTTCGCGGCCGTCGTGTACATCGTCGCGACGCTGGCCCTGGCCCACAACGGCGCGAGGTCACGAGTGGTCGCCTGGGTGGCCGTGTCGGTCGAGCTGGTCGGCGTCCTGACGGTCGGCGCCGCCAGCCTCGCCTTGCCGGAGGCGTTCCCGCGGGACACGGTCTGGTCCGGCTTCGGCGCCGGCTACGGGTACGTCCCGCTGGTGCTGCCGGTCATCGGCCTCATCTACCTGAGCCGGTCCCGTCCAGGCAGGGTCTCGGCCGGCTGAGCGGCGCAGCCGGGGCCCAGCCGGGGCCCGATAGCCTTCGCGGTGTGTACCAGCTCCTGTTCCGGACAGTCTTTGCTCGGATGGACCCCGAGCGGGCCCACCACGTCGGCATCGCCGCGATCCGGCTCGTCGGGGAGATCCCTGTGCTGCGCTCGCTCGTGCACGCGGTGCTCGGGCGAGGCCCGGTCAGCACAGTCCACGTCTTCGGCCGCGACGTGCCCGGTCACCTCGGTGTCGCCGCGGGCTTCGACAAGGATGCGCGGGCCGTCCGCGGCCTCGTGATGCTCGGCTTCTCCCATGTCGAGGTCGGGACGGTGACCGCGCTCGCGCAGCCCGGCAACGAGCGCCCCCGGCTGCGGCGCGTCATCGACGCTCAGGCCCTCGTCAACCGCATGGGCTTCAACAACCTCGGGGCCGACGCGGCGGGACGGCGTCTGGGGCGGCTGCGGGGGAGCGCGTCCGGTCGGGCACTCGTGGTCGGGGCGAACATCGGCAAGACGAAGGTGGTCCCGGTCGAGGCGGCCGTCGAGGACTACGTCGCCAGCGCCCGCGCCGTGGCGTCCTGGGTCGACTATCTCGTCGTGAACGTCTCCTCACCGAACACGCCCGGCCTGCGCGACCTGCAGTCCGTCGAGCACCTCCGGCCCATCCTGAGCGCCGTCGCGAGTGCTGCCGACGAGTCGGCCGGCAAACAGGTACCGCTGCTGGTGAAGATCGCGCCCGACCTCGCGGACGAGGACGTCGACGCCGTGGCCGACCTCGCGCTCGAGCTCGGCCTCGCCGGTGTCGTCGCCGTCAACACGACGATCGCGCACTCGTACGGCCCGGGCGGGATGTCGGGGCCGCCGGTGCGGAACCGGGGCCTCGAGGTCGTCGCCCGCCTGCGCGGCAGGCTGGGCCCGGACGCCGTGATCATCGGGGTCGGGGGCATCACGACGCCGGACGACGCGCGGGCCTACCTTGCCGCGGGAGCGACCCTCTTGCAGGCGTACACGGCGTTCATCTATCAGGGGCCGGCGTGGGTAGGTCGGCTGAACCGGGCCATCGCCTCATGACCGTTCCGGCCGGCCTGTGGGCCTGGCAGCTCCTCGACGGTGCCGGGATACCGGTGGACGAGGTGACTCCCGATGCCACGACGCGCTTCGATGCGGAGGCATGGCTCGGCGAGCACTGGCGGGCGATCGCAGGCCGAGGCGCCGCTCGAGCTGTCCTGCTGCGAGCCGGGGAACCGGTGGGGCCGGGCGTCGAGCTGACGGAGTTCGTGCTCTTGCCCCGGGAGTGACCCGCTCCCCGGCTGTGCGCTCAGCCGGTGCGGGTAGGTCGCTGCGCGGGGCCGGCGCCCGGTCAGGCCGGGTACTCGCGACGACTGACCATCGGGCGAGGCATCCGGGTGCGTCGGATCTGGAAGGCGCGCATGGCGGCGTACATGCCGGTGCCCTTGGGGTAGTCGCCGTACTTCGCGATCATCCGCTTCTTGAGCTTGCGGGTCAGGACGACGGCGTCCACGACGGCGGCAACCACAGCCAGGTAGATCACGAGGATCGCGGTGAGCGCGATCGTGGGCCGCTGACCGCCGAGGAGGACGACGGCCACGATGCCGATGGACGCCGGGAGGAAGAACTCACCCAGGCTCCACCGGGCGTCGACGTAGTCGCGCGCATAGCGGCGCATGGGGCCGCGGTCCCGCGCGGGGAGGTACCGGTCGTCGCCGGTGATCATGGCCTCGTTGGCCTTGGCTCGCGCCGCCTTCCGCTTCTCACGGTCGGCCTTGTAGGCGGCCTTGCGGTCCGATGGGACCAACGGGCGCTTGTTGGCCTCTTGGGCCTGGCTCCGCTTGGGCGTGGGACGGCCCTTGCCGGCCCCGTCCAGGGGCTCGGGCGTAGCGGACGGGCGGTCCTTGCGACTGTCAGACACAAGCGACAACGTTAGTCGACGATCTTGACCACTCGAGGCATCGTCAGATTCCGGGCAGGGCGAGCATCTGGTCGAGGGCGACCTTGGCCCAGTGGGCGTCGTCGTCGTCCACGACGATCCGGTTGACCACGCGGCCCTCGACGAGCGATTCGAGCGCCCAGACGAGGTGGGGGAGGTCGATGCGGTTCATCGTCGAGCAGAAGCAGACGGTGGCGTCGAGGTAGTGGACCCTCTTGTCCGGGTGCGCCGCTGCCAGGCGTCGCACGAGGTTGAGCTCGGTGCCGATCGCCCACGAGGAGCCCGGCTCCGCGGCGTCGAGCTTCTTGATGATGTACTCGGTCGAGCCGACGAAGTCGGCCGCGGTCACGACCTCGTTCTTGCACTCGGGGTGTACGAGGACGTTCACGTCCGGCACCTTGGCGCGGATGTCGGCCACGTTCTTCGCCGAGAAGCGCCCGTGCACCGAGCAGTGCCCGCGCCACAGGATCATCCGGGCGTCACGCAGCTGTTCCTCAGTCAGGCCGCCGTTCGGTCTGTGAGGGTCGAACACGACGCACGCCTCGAGCGGGAGGCCCAGCTTCTCGACGGCGGTGTTGCGGCCCAGGTGCTGGTCGGGCAGGAAGAAGATCTTGCCCGTGCCGTCCACGCCACCGGTCTGGTCGAAGGCCCAGCGCAGCGCGACCTCGGCGTTCGAGGAGGTACAGACCGTGCCGTGGTGGCGACCGGTGAACGCCTTGATCGCGGCGGTGGAGTTCATGTAGGTGACGGGGATCGTGTGCTCGGCCACGCCGGCATCGACGAGCACGTCCCAGGCGTCCTCGACCTGCTGGATCGCGGCCATGTCGGCCATGGAGCAGCCTGCGGCGAGGTCCGGCAGGATGACCTGCTGGTCTCCGGTCGTCAGGATGTCGGCGCTCTCGGCCATGAAGTGGACGCCGCAGAAGATGACGTACTCGGCCTCCGGCAGCCCCGCGGCGGCCTGGGCGAGCTTGAAGGAGTCGCCGGTGACGTCCGCGAACTCGATGACCTCGTCGCGCTGGTAGTGGTGGCCGAGCACGACGGCGCGCGAGCCGAGGGCGGCGCGAGCTGCTCGTGCGCGCTCGACCAGACCGGGGTCCGACGGCGACGGGAGCGCACCGACGCACTCGACGCCGCGCTCGGATGCCAGGTCGGACGCCTGGCCGAGGAGGAACAGCGCCGGGCTGCGCTCCGGCTCGGCGAAAACACCGGAGGCGGTCGTGGTACTCACACAGACGATGGTCGCACAAGCGTCTGCGCCGTCGGGGGCCGAGGGCCGGACTGTGACGCTGTCGACACGTGCCGTTGGCCACAATGTCGCGCGTGCGTGTCCTCCTGAGTCCCGGCGCCTTCGCAGGCGGCGTCTCCGCCGTCACGGCCGCCCGGGCGATGGCCTCCGGTTGGCACGCGCGCGCCACCGACGAGGTCATGTGCCTGCCGCTCTCCGACGGGTCGCGGGACCTGGTCGACGTGGTTGCGGCCTCGCTCGGCGGCGAGCTGGTGAGCGTGACGATCCCGGACCCGCTGGGCAGGGAGGTCCCGGGGACCGTCCTGCACGTGCCGGGTGGGACGGGGGGCCTCGGGCGGCTCGGTTCCGGGACTGCGGTCGTCGAGACGGGCCAGGCCATCGGGGGACAGCTGCTGTCGCGGGAGGAGCGCTGCGTCGCCGCGACGACGGGGACGAGCGAAGGCGTCGGCCACCTCCTGCGGGCGGCGCTCGAGACCGGTGCGGACCGGATCGTCGTCGGCGTCGGTCCGGGCTGCGTTCACGACGGTGGTGCCGGGCTGTTGCGCGCCTTCGGTCTCGACGGCCCGCCGCTCGGCCGGGGTGCGGCTGCGCTGGCCGCGGTTCGGGCGGCGGATCTCGCCGGGCTCGCCGGGCTGCGGGCGGAGCTCGCCGGACTGGACCTCGTCGTCGCCTGCTCGACCGACGAACCCCTCGTCGGGCTGCACGGCGCCGGCGCCGGCCTGGTCGGGCGGGCAGGTCTCGAGCCCGGACAGGCGCAGGACGTCGACCGCGCGGTCGGACGCTTCGCCGAGGTCCTCGGCACGGTGACCCCGCGCCGTCGCCTGCTCCCCCTGCTGGCAGGACCCGACGGCGGTGCGGAGGGCGCGAGCCGCGCGCGGGCCGCCACCAGGCCGTACTCCGGTGCCGGCGGCGGCGTCGCCCTGACGCTCGAGGCCCTCGGTGGGCGGCTCCTGGACGGTGGGGGCGCCGTCGCCGACCTCGTGGGGCTCTCGGCGCTCGTCGGTCGCGCCGATCTCGTCGTGACGGGCTGCGAGCGTCTCGACGCTGACGCCGTGCACTCCGGCGTCGTGGCAACGGTCAGTGCGGTGGCGCTTCGTCAGGGGATCCCGGTCGTCGTCGTCGCCCGCGAGGTCGAGGCCTCGCGCCGCGAGCTGGCGCGGGTCGGGATCGTCGGGTCCTACGCCTTGCGAACCCGGCCGGGCCCTTTCTCGGCAGCGTCCGACCTCGAGCCCGATGGAGCATCCGCGCTGGTCGATCGACTCGCGGCGATGTCGGCCCGGGTGGCCCGGACGTGGTCGCCGGCTTGACCCGCGGCGCGTCGCGGGCCGCGACGTGCCGGATCGGAGCCCGTGGCCCGGCGGCGTACCCTTGGGAAGAGCGCGGAGCGGTTCGAGGTTGCACGACACGTGCGCCGACCTGACCCCGGGCACACGAACCCCGAGACACCCTGGAGACACGGATGAGCGAGACGAGCACCACGGTGACCCACGAGGTCACCCTGACGGACGTCGCAGCGGCCAAGGTGAAGGCGCTCCTCGCGCAGGAGGGTCGCGACGACCTTCGTCTGCGCGTCGCCGTGCAGCCGGGCGGCTGCTCCGGCTTGATCTACCAGCTGTACTTCGACGAGCGCCTGCTCGACGGCGACGCCGTCCGCGACTTCGACGGTGTCGAGGTCATCGTGGACAAGATGAGCGTCCCGTACCTGGCCGGCGCCACGGTCGACTTCGCCGACACCATCGAGAAGCAGGGCTTCACGATCGACAACCCGCAGGCACAGGGTTCGTGCGCCTGCGGCGACTCGTTCCACTGATCCACCTGGGTTCCTGATCGCCGCGCCGGGCCGGTGTCAGCCGGCGCGGCGTGGTCGTTCGTCTGCCGCGGGTCGCCCGGCACGCCGATCCAGGGCAGGGCCTGACCGGGTCGGCCAGGCCCTCCCGCTAGTCGTCAACCCAGGAGTACTCGTGCAGCGTCGCCGCTTCGCCCCCGCCCTAGCCCTTCTCGCCGTGATCGCTCTGGCGCTCTCGGCGTGCACGTCCTCGGAGGGCGGCAGCGGGGGAGTTGCTTCCGACGGGCCCTTCCCCGCCGTCATCGGCGACTTCGGCGACAAGCCGGAGCTCACGTTCCCCGAGGACGACCCGGCACAGGACCTCCAGGTCAGCGTGCTGTCGCCTGGCGACGGTGACCTGGTCGAGGCAGGCGACCTGCTGCTCGCCGACTACCTCGGCCAGGTCTGGGGAGGCGACGTGTTCGACAACTCCTACGACCGCGGCGCACCGTCGACCTTCCCCATCGGAGTCGGCGGTGTGATCGAGGGCTGGGACACGGGCCTCGTGGGTCAGCGGGTGGGCAGCCGAGTGCTGCTGTCAGTTCCGCCGGACCGTGGCTACGGCGACGACGGCAACCCGGCGATCAATGTGACTGCCACCGACACGCTGGTATTCGTCGTCGACATCGTCGACTCCTTCGGACCGCAGTCTGCCGGAGACGCCGACGCGTCCCCGACCGACGCCGCGGCCGCCGTCGGTCCCGTGATCGACGGCGATCTCGGCTCGCCCGCCACGATCTCGGTCCCTGAGGGCATCGCAGAGCCCGTCGAGATCTCGACGACGCTGATCGCGTCGGCGGGCGGCGCCCCCGCGGTCGCCGGGGATCTGGTGGTCCAGTACGCCGCGACCTTCTGGGACAACACGGACGGTAAGTCCACCTGGGAGCTCGGCCGGCCCACCGTGGTGGAGGTCGGCTCGGGCGGTCCGTTCGACGGGCTGCTGGGAGCCCCTGTCGGCAGCCGGGTCCTCGTACAGGTGCCGGGGACCGACGAACAGGCCGCGATCGCCGTTCTCGTCGACATCCTCGCTCAGAGCAGGGTTGCCTAGGTCGCCACGGGGAGGTTCTGCCCCGGCGGGCCATCAGGAGGCCGGGGAGCTCCCGAGGCGCACGCGGAGGCGCCAGACGTCGGAACCCGCTTCCGGCTCGCAGGACACGGTCTCGTGTCCTCGCATCCGTGCCCACGCCGGCACGTCGAACCGGGCGGCGGGGTCCGTGGCCAGCACGACCACGAGCGTCCCCGGTGGCAGGTCGCGCGTCCGGCGCGCCAGGGCGATCACCGGCAG
>JAHECE010000084.1 GCA_024641895.1 Actinomycetales bacterium | reverse complement strand
GCGGGCGTCGGCGCTGAGGTCGAGCAGCAGGCCCTCGAGGCCGGCGGCGCCCATCGCCTCGCGCAGGCCCTGACCGGCCCGGCGGGTGCCGGAGACGTAGAGGACGTGCCGACCCGACGCGGCCGCGTCGGCGAGGATGCCCGCGAGGGTAGCCGCGACGTCGGCCCCCGGCGGGGCGTCGATGAAGAGGTGAGCGCCGGCGGCGACGGCGGCGATCGCGTGCTGCTGGCTCGGGTCCAGGTCGCCGACGCCACGCTCCTGCGCGGGCGGTCGGTCCCCCGCCACGAACGGCGGCAGCGCACGGCGGACGGACGCACGCGCGTCCGGGTCACCGGCGAGCGCCGCGACGACGTCGTGCTGGGCGAGCGCATGACGTCGGCCCTCCAGGTCCTCGACAAGGACCTGACCGGGGTGGACGAACGGCCCGAGGACGAGGTGCTCCGAGAAGCGGAAGTTCGTCAGGGCACCCTCGCCTTCCTCGCGCAGGCGACGCAGAGCGGCCCGCGGGGAGAAGCCGTGCTCGGTCAGCGTCTGGCGAGCCAGCTCAACCACGTCGAGGGTGGAGCCTGCCGCGCGCAGCGCCCGCACCAAGACGGGGTTGACCTCGACCGACGGCTCGAGCACGACGTCGACGTCGGTCTCGGAGCGGGCGGACAGACGCACCGGGCGCAGCAGGATGGGGGCCTTGACGGTACGGCGCCGCAGGCCCGCCGGGGCGTCCGTGCTGTCCGAGAGCGCGACGGGCACGTCGGCGTCGAGGGCGACGGGCACGGGCGGCCCGGCGGTGGGCTCGGAGCCGATCTGGGCCTGGGGGCCGGCGTCGACCGAGAAGCCGCCGTCGACCTGGAAGTAGCCGTCCTCGGAGCCCCCGCCGGCACCGGCGCCCTCGAGCTCGGCCTCGTCACTGGGCTCGTAGGACGTCCACGAGGCGATACCGATGGCGAGGTAGGTCGGGGCCACGCCGAAGCGCTGGGCAAGCTCGTCCGCGCGGGCGAGAACCGTGCGGGCTCGGCGCCGGGCTGAGCCGAGCGCAGCAGCCTCGCGCACGAGGTTGGAGAGCAGTGTCTGTCGCCCGGCGAACAGCTGCGCGATCCCCGAGGGGTGCGCGGCGGTCAGGTCGATGGACGCGGCGCCGAGCTGCGTGATGTCAGCGAGCGCGCTCTCCCCACCCAGCTCGAGGAGGCGGCCCGCCCAGGAGTCGATGGCCTCGTCCACGCGCTGCCGGCGCAGGCTGAGCGGAGGTTCCGCCACGGCGGCCTCGACGGCCGAAGCCGCCTCCGGACCGGACCCGAGCGGGGCGTAGGCGGGGGCAGGCGCCGGATGGACCTGGGGGGCGTCGGCCGGCGAGCCGGCGTCGCTCGAAGGTGCGGGGCGGCCGAATCGAACCGGAGTCACGCGCCAACGCTAACCGCGCCACGCGGAGGACCCTCGCAGACCCGCCGCCGAGGCCTCGAAGCCTGCGCTCCGAAGGCCCAGAACCGTTCCCGCGACACGACGAGTACTCGGCGTCCGGTCGCGGCGCGACGCCGGGGGCTAGATTGAAGGCGCGCGGGGGATTGAAAGGGGCGCAATGGCTGGGACGGATAGCGCGCGGCGTTACTCACGCCCGGAGCGCAACATGGGCTACCTGATCGTGCTCGCCCTCTTCGCTGCCGTCTGGGCCCTCACCAACCTGTCGCCCGGGTGGCAGACCCTGCCGTTCCTTACCGGTGAGTTCACCCAGGTGCTTCCCGCCTTCAACCTCTTGCTCGCGTCCGGCATCGGTGCGAATGTCACGCTGCTGCTCTACGACCCCCGCTGGTTCAAGGCCGCGCTCGGCCTCTCGATATCCGGGCTCGGCGTCTACGTGTCGCTGCGCCTCCTCCGAGTGTTCCCCTTCTCGTTCGAGACCGTGCACTACGACTTCACCACGCACGTCACGGTCGCGCTGCTCGTGGCGCTCGTCGCTGCCGCGGCGGTGGCCGTCGTGAACCTCTTCGCGCTGGGCAATGCCGCGATGCGCGCGGCGTCGGCGGCCTCAGCGACCCGACGGCCCCGCCGCCAGAGCGCCTGAGCGCGAAATCGCATCAACGCCGGGCGCCCGGGACCGCGAGAGCCCGAGCACCCCGCGGACTTCGGCCAGCGACGTCCCATCAGCAGGCCGGAGCGCATCGAAGGTCTGGCGGGCCTCGGGCCGGTAAGGAAAGGTGGAGCACAGTCGGCGGGCGACGCCGCCGCGTGTGAGCGCCCGGAAGGGGTCGAGTGTCGATGAGCAGCACGCCGACGTACCTGTGGATCGTCGAGTGGGACGACCGGTTCGTCACGCCGCAGCGCGTGGAGGTCCGGCATATCACGCGGTTGGAAGGCGTCTCCGACGATGACATCGAACGCCATCTCGTCGAGGTCGCAATCCCGGCACAAGCGGCCGACGCCACGCGGGTCGGCCACGTGACGAGGCAGGTCCTCCTGCGGCTGAGCGGCCCCCGGAAGGGCACGGTCGGCTACGCGAACGCCGGCGACGGGACCGCATCCGCGGTGGGCGACCTCGCGGTGTCGATCGGCCACAACGCCGAGGTCGTGTGGAGGTCGAGGGAGGCGGGCACCGACTGGCGCGAGATGTAGGTCGCGCCAGAAGGCGAGTCGCCCAGGTTGGCCGACGGCCCGACCAGGGACAGGTGAAGCCTGAACCTCACCCACCCCTGGGCGGTCGCCGTCAGGCAGGAGTCACCCGACCGGCACCACGACGAAGCTGATGTAGTGGTTGTCGCTCCCGTCAGCGCTGCGCACGTCGAGCCGGACGCTCCCGTCACCGGTGAGCGGACCGCACAGGTTCTGGTCGATGACCATCTCGCCGCCAGGCACGAGAGCCTGGACCTGCGGGATCGGACACCCGTTGCCGACCCCGAGGCCCGAGGCGAAGGTGCCCGCCGGGATCATGATGCTCCAGCGGCCCGGGCCCGTGTGGTTCACCGAGAACGCGGCCGTGCCGGACCAGATCGCACCCGTAGGTCCGTGGAACTCACCGGCGAAGACCCTGGGTGCGTCCTGGCCGTCCTCCCCCGCCGGCCCCTGCGGGCCGACGGGCCCAGCGGCACCCTGCTCACCCTGCTCGCCCTGCGGCCCGACGGCACCCTGCTCGCCCTGCGGCCCGACGGCACCCTGCTCGCCCTGCGGCCCGACGGCACCCTGCTCGCCCTGCGGCCCGACGGCACCCTGCTCGCCCTGGGGACCCGTCTGGTTCCAGAACAGCGACTCCTCGTGCTTGCGACAGGCGGAGTCGTCCCCCACCACGCGTAGGTTGCCGTTCGTCGTGTTGTAGCAAGCCTGGATCGTGCCGTCAGCACCCGGGATCAGGCCGGCCGCGTGGGCCACGCCGCCGGTGATGCCGATGAGTCCGAGCGCTGCGACCGCCGCGACGGCGGTCTTCCTGTTGAAACGCATACTACATTCCCCCCATTTGTCGATCAAATGAATCAGTGCCATCCTCGGCACTGCCTGCGACGTGCACCTTTGCGGTGTCGCTATCGCCCGGGGGCGCCCTGCATCGCGCGAGCATCATTCATGGTCGCAAGAGAAGGAGCGCATTCTGCGACAATTTAAAAGGGACTTTCGACCAATGTCTGCGATCCCCCTTCCTCGCGCCGCGCGCCGCTCGGCGCGCTCTGGCACCTCGCCGGCGATCGCTTCGAGGTCGGAGGCCCGCGGCCACCGACGGCCTGGCAAGCCCTGCGCGCGCCCCTCCGGCTGAGCTCCGTGACGTGCACCTGAGCGGCGTGCGACGCGACGGGAAGACTTGCCCCCGGTCCCGCCCGCGGCAGCGGCGACTGCATTGGGGTGCGAACCGACACCGGTGGTTGACTGGGAATCGTGCGGGCCACGACAGGCTCGGCGGGCCCGCGGGCTCGGACGACATCTCGGAGTGCACGTGACGCAGCCGCAGGCCGACCTCGGCCCACCCGACGGGGCCGACGCACCCGAGCAACGCAGGACGCTCACCTCCCTCGTCCTGGCCCAGCTGCTCAGCGGGGCCGGCCTGGCCGCCGGGATCACGGTCGGCGCCCTCCTGGCCCAGGACCTGCTCGGCACCACCAGCGCTGCAGGTCTGCCGGCGACGTTCTTCACCCTGGGCAGCGCGGTCGCGGCGATCGGCGTGGGCCGGGTCTCGCAACGCGCCGGACGACGCGCGGGGCTCACCCTCGGGTACGCCACCGGCGCGATCGGGAGCGGCGGCGTCGTCCTCGCGGCCGTGACCGGGAGCGCCGTCGGGCTGTTCCTCGCCCTGTTCGTCTACGGCGCCGGGTCCGCGACCAACCTCCAGGCCCGCTACGCGGGAGCCGACCTGGCGAGCCCCGCGAGGCGGGCCCGCGCGGTGTCGACCGTGCTCGTCGCGACGACCGTGGGCGCCGTCGCCGGGCCCAACCTCGTGACGCCGATGGGCCGCCTCGCGTCGTCCTGGGGAGTCCCCGCGCTGGCCGGACCCTTCATGCTCGCCGCCGTGGCGTACGGCTCGGCCGCCGTGGTGCTCTGGGCGCGGCTGCGACCGGACCCGCTGCTGCTGGCGCGCGCCCGAGCCACCGCCTCCGCAGCCGCCGTCACCGCACAACCCGCAGCGGGTCCCCCGGCACCGTCGTCGGCGGCGGACGAGAGGCACGCCCTCGGCCTGCCGCTCGGCGCGGGCGTCATGGTGGTCGCGACGGTCGCCATGACGGCGATCATGACCATGACGCCGGTCCACATGGCTGACAGCGGCCACACACTGGCGGCTGCGGGCGCCGTCATCGCCGTCCACGTCGGATTCATGTTCCTGCCCGCGCCGGTCTCCGGCTGGCTGGTCGACCGGTACGGCGCTCGACTCGTCGCCGGGCTGTCGGCACTCACGCTGCTCGCGGCCGGGGTCGTCGCGGCGATGGCACCCGCGCCGTCCGTCGTCGCGCTCGGCTTCGGCCTGGCGCTGCTCGGGCTGGGCTGGAGCTTCGGCCTGATCTCCGGCACGACGATCGTCACGGCGGCCGTGCCGCTCGAGCGCCGGGCGGCCAGGCAGGGCAACGTCGACGTCCTGCTCGCCCTGGCGGGGGCGAGCGGGGGCGCGCTGTCCGGGATGGTCGTCGCGGGCGCCGGCTACTCCACGCTCGCCCTGGGCGGGGCAGCGCTGGCTCTCGCGCTGGTGCCGTTCGTCGTCCGGCGCCCTCGCGTGCGGGAGCGAGCCGCGTGAGGGTCGACGTCGTTCAGGTGTTCTGCGACGACCGCGCCGCACCGGGAGCTCCGGGCGACACAGCTGAGGGCTGACCGAAGACCGGCCCAGGTGGTATGCCAGGACAAGGGCTTCGGCGTCCGCCGGCAAGGCCTTCGAGAGGGGGTCCGCCGTGCCGCTTGCACGATACGGAGTGCTGGTGGCCCGCGTGGTCGGACGACGACGAGAAGGGACCGGAGACAGCCCGCATTACCAGGTCCACGCGCGAGACCCCGAAGGCGCGGACTTCCGCGTCGCGGTGAACGTGCTGTCCCAGCAGGCGCCGTCGGAGCTGCTGTACCGGCTCGACGACGATTTCCGCCACCCTCTGACGGCAGCGGTCACGCCCCTCGCCCCCGGCTGGCACCCCCTCGCCTCACAGCCCGGCACGGGGGCTCTCGACTACATCCGCGGCAACCTCTTCCACCCGGCCTCGCTGCGCATCCTGCCGCCGGACGTGACGGGCCCGGACAACGACCTGGCGGACCTGCTCGACCTCTACGTCGAACGCGCGGCGGCCGATCCGCGTGCGCGCCTCTTCGCCTTCGGGCAGCGGTGGGGACCGGAGGCCGGGGTTCCGGACGGCGTCTTCGGCTTCAGCCCGGGCAACGGCGTCCACGACATCCACATGAACCAGGGAAACAGCGCGCGGTACGCCGGCGACGACGGGGTGTGGCAGGACGGCGGCCTGCTGTTCCACGTCCCCTCGGAGGATCGGTGGGTGGCCATCTTCCTCGCCTTCCAGAGCCAGTCCTGGCACACCCACGACACCACCGGGCACCCGGTCCCGGGAGCGCCGGTGACCGAGAGCCCGCGCGTCCGGATCCTGGCTGCTGAGGTGAACCCCGGCGGCCCGGCCCCGGAGTCGGAGGCGGAGGCGGTGCTGCTCATCAACGTCTCGCCACAGGAGGTCGACCTGACGGGATGGACGGTCGCCGACCGGGCCAAGGCCACGTCCGCCGTACCCGGCGGCCCGCTCGCGGCCGGTCGGACGATCCGGGTGCCCCTCCGCGGCGGAGCAAGGCTCGGGAACCAGGGCGGTCAGATCACCCTCCTGGACGCCGCCGGGCTCAAGGTCCACGGCGTGGCGTACACGCGCGCACAGGCCGCCCGGGAGGGCTGGACGATCACGTTCTGACGCGGGGCTGCACGGTCCCGACGAACCGGCGGCGTCAGCTACCGGGCCGCCCGGCAGCGCGACCCCGCGACGCGACCCCGCGACGCGACGCCGCGACGCCGCGGACGAACAGCACCCCGGGAACGAGGGCAGCGGGCCACATCGCGGCGACCATGGCCAGGTCGCCTGACACCAGCGACGCGCCCGTCAGGGCCGGTTGCAGCAGCATGAAGGCGACGAGCCCCGTGAAGAGCATGTTCGCCAGGACGAGCAGCCCGAGGCCGGCTGCGTACCCGGCCGCGCGGCGCCGGACCATCGCCACCCCGCCGACGAACCAGGCGGCTGATACTGCGAGGTCTGCGACCAGGACGCCGAGGTCGGCGGGCCCCGCTGCGTCCCCGGCCGGTGGGCTGACCAGCATCGCGCCGGCCCGGGCCGCGAACACCGCGCCGAAGGCGGCCACGACCCAGCCGCCGAGCCGGATCGGCACGGCGCCGGCGAGCACGTCACGCACCGCGTGGCCGTCCACCCGCCTGAGGACGGCCACGACGCCCCACACGCTGCCGGCCACCAGCAGGCCGGCCAGGACGCCGAGCCAACCGAACGGCAGCCCCACCAGGTACGCGAGGTAGTTGTACGTCACGTACCCGAGGACACCGGGCCATGCCAGCATCGCGAGCAACGATCCGCGCCACCCTTGCCACGCCGCGACGAGCAGGGCCGGCACCCCAAGCGCGACGTTCACCGCGTCGTTCGGGACGAACGACTCGCGAACGTCGACCGGGTAGATCTCGGGAACCGCCAGACCTACCACGGACGTCACCCCCATGAGCAGGGCCAGCGCTGCTGACACCGTCGCCGCGTGCGCGAGACCGCCGGTCCGCGCCGTGCCGGCACGGACATCCAGGCGCTCCCCCGTACGGACCATCACATCCTCCCCACAGCCGTTGGCCACACGCGCCTGGGACGCCCGGGTCAGCCGCGCGGCGAGTCCGCGACGGCGCCTTGCTCTGCGCCGCCCATGTCGAGCCGGAAGGGCGGGTAGACGTCGGTCATCAGCCCCGCGTACGCGGTCACCCGGTAGATCCACCGGTTCAGCCCGAGGACCAGGTCGTACACGCCGCCCGGGTACCTACCCTTGAAGAGCAGGACGACCGCGGCTACGAGCACGAGGATGCCGAGGAGGCCGATCTGCCCCTCGTAGCGGGTGCCGTCGACGTCCTGCCAGGCCACCTGCGGCCCCATGAGCAGCCCGACGACGATGTAGTGGGGGATCGCATGCAGCCACCACTTCACCAGGACCAGGCCCCGCGACAGCCGCTGCGGATAGGCCACCGTGAAGCTCGTCGGGTAGTCCGGCACCTCCGCGAGCGTGAAGGGCGGGTACACGTCGGTGCCCAGCGCACTGTACGAGTAGTACGCCACTCGCCAGGTCCAGCGCAGCACCCCGACGTTGAAGTCGAAGATCCCGCGCGGGTACCGCGCGGTGAACAGGATCGCGAAGAACGCCACCACCGTGAGCAACGCGAACGCGGACCACAGGAAGGCCAGAACGACCACGTGCGGGACGATGAGCAGCCACTTCACCAGCCACAGGGCTGGTGACAGGGCGGACGGTCGGGCCTGCGCGGTCAGGCGAGCCGGGTAGGTCTCGGCTGAGGCGGCGGGCGCAGGGGGGATAGTCGACATCGGGGCCTCCTCCGGGATTCCGGCGCCGCAGGCCCGGTGCACCGGCCAACGGGTTGTCGGACCGTAGTCAAGCCTTGCCCTTGTGCCCTCGCCGATCCTGGGACCTTCGAACTGGGCGGCACGAGTCCGACCCGGTCGACGGAGTCTGGCGCCAGGGCTACCTCAGGCGCTCGGGCCTTCGTCTGGGATTCGCGCATCGCGCGGATTCGCAAGAGCACTCGTTCGCCCGCCTGCAGAAGCGCCTCTGGCGCAACGACTGGGCGTGCCGCCTGGGGCGCCAAGACGGGCTCGCTCCCCCGCCAGCACCCCGGGCCTTCTGCCACCTGGAGTCCCACGCTTCCGTCGTGAAGAGTGCTGTCGCCCCGAGACCGCCCCTGGACGCGCCTTCGGCGACGCCGGCCGGGGCCCGGGCATAGACGCCTCGGCAGGACTCCGCCGCCGCGCGATCGGATCGCGTGTCGTACAGATCCGATCAGCCGGGCTTGCGCGGCAGGGAGCCCCGCAGGCAAGCGCATCGAGCCCGCGCTCCAAGCGCAGAGCCCGCGCTCCCCCCGAAAGCGCGGGTGTCGGCCACTGACCATCCAGTGACCACGCACAGCTGAACCAGGCGCCGAACGCACGGTCCTCCCGAGAAACCCATGCGGCCTCACCCGGGGTCACCGGATTGGGCGGCACGCACGGCGTGTCGGCCTGGATTGGGTTGCCGTTTCCGTGGTAGGCGAGGTGGCCCTATGCTCTGCGCACCAATGAAGGACGGCGCCTGCCCCTCCGTCTGGACTCCTGGCAGTACGCCCCCTCGGCATATGGGAAGGGACACCATGGCCACACGTCTGCTCCACCTGGTCTGCACGCCGCGGGGCCTGGCCTCAAACACCGGCCGCGTGACGAACGCCCTGCTCGAGGCGCTGCACGAGAAGGATGACGACCTCGACGTCCACACGATCGATCTGTTCACCCACGACCTCCCGGCTGTCGCAGGTGCGAACATCAAGGCGAAGTACGCGCTGATGACCGGCCAGGCTCTCGACGACGACGCCCGCAGCTCGTGGAGCGAGATCGAACAGACGATCGAGGAATTCCTCGCGGCTGACGCGTATGTGCTGACCGTACCGATGTGGAACTTCGGGATTCCCTACGCCCTCAAGTACTACATCGACGCCATCGTCCAACCTGGCTATCTCTTCCGGTACGACGAGAAGGGTCAGCCGCACGGCCTGGTGCACGGCCGCAAGATGATCGTCGTGACCTCCCGGGGCGGCGACTACTCGAGCGAAGCGATGAAGGGGCTCGACTTCGTCGAGAGCTACCTGCGGACCGTCTTCGGGTTCGTCGGGATCACCGACATCACGTTCTTCAATGTCCAGCCCATGGACATCTCTCGCGAACTGAGGGCTTCCGCGAGCAAGGAAGCGGTCCGGCAGGTTCGCCAGTGGGTGTCCGACGGCGGGTGGGGGGCGACGGCCGTCGATGACGACGCTGAGCTCCCCCCGGACGCCAACCCCCGGGTCCTCGCCGGGTAGCCGTCCACCACCCGTCGCACAGTCGCCAGTCCTCCAGATCCGGCTGACCAACGGACTGCCGACAGTTCGGCAGTCCGTTGGTCGGCGTGATGCGCCTCTCGCTTGAGTGCCCGCGCGATCTCACATCAGGGTCTCCTTCTTCGTGAACGTGGACACCTCAGGCATCCACTCGAGGGGACACGACGAGCTACGCCCGCTCCCTCATCGCATCAAGCCCCGGACACGATTCGTGACCCGCCCCCCCGTGCGTGGCCTGGCTCCGAGGACATGCCGGATCAGAATGTCCCGGGCGACGGCACCGATGACGAGGACCTCGACCCCGATCGCGTCCGCTGCCCGCACGATCTCGGCCAGCACGGCCGCCGCGGCGGCAAGCTCAGGATTGGTCGAGGCGTCGTAGAAGGTCATCGGCCTCTCTCAACTCGCGGGCCGCTGCGGCGAGGCGCGGGTCCCCGGAGGCGATCAGGTCGGCGTACACCAGTGGGCGAGGGTGCCACGAGGCCTCCCGGGAGCGAGAAGGCCCAGACGAGTCGACGGAACTCGATATCGCCGTCATCGGCGGCCCTGCGGAGGCGATGCTCGAGGATCAGGGCGCGGGGCAGCTCCGGGGCGTAGACCAGCACGCGCGAAGGCTTGAGATCCAGGCCGAGACGATGCGCGGCGGTCTCCCCGCCCCACAGTCCGTGCTCACGGTCGAGGCTCGCGTCGGCGCTCTGCCACCAGTCCGACCGGGTGGCATCGAATCTGCCGAGCACGAGCCGCGGGTACAGCTCGAGAGTGAAAGCGGCGACCCACCGGTCGACCAGCTCGCGCGTGCGCTGCAAGGACCTTCGCCGCCCGCCGCGGACGAGAACGAACCCGTCCCGCTCGAGTTCCGCCATCGCCCCCTGGACGCTGCCCAGCGACGCACCACTCGTCGCGGCGATCTCCCGATAGGGAGCCTCGGCCAATCCTGGTTCGCACAACAGCGCGAAGACGACCATCAACCCAGCCGGGCGCGACCACCGAACCGGTAGCCCTGAGTCGTCGACCTGCGGCGCTTCGCGCCGCCCCCGAACGTCCAGAAACAGACCCGGCTGCCGAAGGTAGGCGTTTCC
>JAHECE010000297.1 GCA_024641895.1 Actinomycetales bacterium | reverse complement strand
GATCGACGACAAGCCGTACTCCGCTCAGGAGATCTCGGCCCGCATCCTCGGCAAGCTCAAGCGCGACGCCGAGCAGTACCTGGGCGAGCCCGTCACGGACGCCGTCATCACGGTCCCGGCGTACTTCAACGACGCCCAGCGGCAGGCCACGAAGGACGCCGGCCAGATCGCCGGCCTCAACGTCCTGCGCATCATCAACGAGCCCACCGCGGCGGCTCTCGCGTACGGCCTGGAGCGTGGCAAGGAGGACGAGCTCATCCTCGTCTTCGACCTCGGTGGTGGCACGTTCGACGTCTCCCTCCTCGAGGTGGGCAAGGACGAGGACAACTTCTCGACCATCCAGGTCCGGGCCACCAACGGCGACAACCGCCTCGGTGGTGACGACTGGGACCAGCGCATCGTCGACTGGCTGATCAGCCAGGTGAAGAACTCCTCGGGCGTCGACCTGTCCAAGGACAAGATCGCCCTCCAGCGCCTTCGCGAGGCCGCCGAGCAGGCCAAGAAGGAGCTCTCGAGCGCGACGAGCACCAACATCTCGATGCAGTACCTCTCCATGTCGGAGAACGGCCCCATCCACCTGGACGAGAAGCTCACGCGGGCCCAGTTCCAGAAGATGACCGAGGACCTGATCGAGCGCACCCGGGCCCCGTTCAAGAACGTCATCAAGGATGCAGGCATCAACGTCTCGGACATCCACCACATCGTGCTCGTCGGCGGCTCCACCCGGATGCCGGCCGTCGCGGACCTGGTGCGGGAGCTCACCGGTGGCAAGGAGCCCAACAAGGGCGTCAACCCGGACGAGGTCGTGGCCGTCGGCGCCGCGCTCCAGGCCGGTGTCATCAAGGGCGAGCGCAAGGACGTCCTGCTCATCGACGTCACGCCGCTGAGCCTCGGGATCGAGACCAAGGGCGGCGTCATGACGCGGCTCATCGAGCGCAACACGGCGATCCCGACCAAGCGCTCCGAGGTCTTCTCGACCGCCGAGGACAGCCAGCCGAGCGTGCTCATCCAGGTCTTCCAGGGCGAGCGCGACTTCGCGCGCGACAACAAGCCCCTGGGCACCTTCGAGCTCACCGGGATCGCCCCGGCCCCGCGCGGCCTCCCGCAGATCGAGGTCACCTTCGACATCGACGCCAACGGCATCGTCCACGTCTCCGCCAAGGACCGCGGCACCGGCAAGGAGCAGTCGATGACGATCACCGGCGGCTCTGCGCTGCCGAAGGACGAGATCGACCGCATGGTCAAGGAGGCCGAGGCGCACGCCGCCGAAGACCACAAGCGCCGGGAGGAGGCGGAGACCCGGAACAACGCCGAGAACCTCGTCTACCGCACCGAGAAGCTGCTCGTGGACAACGCGGACAAGCTGCCGGCCGAGGTCGCCGACGAGGTCCGCGCGGCCGTGGCCGAGCTCAAGACCGCGCTCGAGGGCACCGACATCGACGAGGTCAAGGCCAAGGAGGCGCACCTGTCGACCGTCAGCCAGAAGATCGGCGAGGCCCTGTACGCCCAGGCGCAGGCCCAGCAGCCCGCCGACGGGCCGAGCGAGCCCGAGGGCGCAGCCGGCTCCGCCGGCGCCTCGGACGAGGATGTCGTCGACGCCGAGATCGTGGACGAGGACGAGTCCAAGTGACGACTCCACCCGAGGGTCCCGGCTCGGCGGCTTCGGCCGCCGGGTCGGGGGCTCCCGAAGAGAGCACCGGGCCGGTGATCCGGGACAAGCGGGTGATCGACCCGGAGACGGGCGAGCTCCGTCACCCGGGGGCGAGCACGCTCGAGGGCGGCGGGCCGGCTGTCGAGGCAGCCGGCGCCGCGGCCGAGACGCAGGCGGCTCTCGCTGCGGCCGCCGCGCTCGCGGCCGAGCGGCTGAACGACCTCCAGCGCCTCAACGCCGAGTACGTGAACTACCGCAAGCGGGTCGAGCGGGACCGCGCCGTCGACTACGCCCGCGGCGTCGGTGACGTCGTCGACGCACTCATCCCGGTGCTGGACGACGTCGATGCGGCACGTCGGCACGGGGAGCTCAGCGGACCGTTCTCCGCGATCGCCGAGAAGCTCGAGCTGGTGCTGCAGCAGCGCTTCGGCGTCGAGCGGTACGGCGAGGCCGGCGAGCCGTTCGACCCGGCCGTGCACGAGGCGCTCATGCACGCGGCGTCGGCCGCGGTGGAGGAGGCGTCCGTCTCGCAGGTGCTGCAGCCCGGCTACAAGGTGGGCGAGCGCATCGTGCGTGCCGCGCGCGTCGCTGTCGTCGGCCCGGAGTGATGTCAAGGTGAGGGACTGCGCGGGCCCGGTACAGGCTCCGCACGACGAGCAAGGTGGAGGTGAGGCATGACCGGTCAGGACTGGCTGGAGAAGGACTTCTACGCCGTCCTCGGCGTGCCCAAGGATGCCGACGCCGCCGCGCTGAAGAAGTCGTACCGCAAGCTCGCGCGGTCCCTGCACCCCGACCAGAACCCTGGAGACGCTGCCGCTGAGGCCAAGTTCAAGGAGGTCGGGGAGGCCTACGCGGTCCTGTCCGACCCGGAGCAGCGCAAGCAGTACGACTCGCTGCGCGCGATGGCCGGTGGCGGCGCGCGGTTCGCCGCGGGCGGCCGCGGTGGCGGCGCGGGCTTCGAGGACCTCTTCGGCGGGATGTTCGGTGGTGCCGGCGGGGCCGGTGGCCCGCGGGTGCGCTACTCCGGCGACGCCGGCGGCGCGATGCCCGAGGGTTTCGAGGACATCCTCTCGGGGGTGTTCGGCGGCGGTGGTCGGGCCGGGGGCTTCCGGGCCACGCGCGGGCCCGAGCGTGGCCAGGACGTGCAGGCGTCCACGACGCTGCCGTTCCGGGACGCCGTCGCGGGCTCGACGGTGCGCCTCGGCGTCGGCGCCACGAGC
>JAHECE010000083.1 GCA_024641895.1 Actinomycetales bacterium | reverse complement strand
CGCGGAGTCCGCCAACCGGGCCCGGACCGCGGCGGCCGAGCCGGCGCCGCGCAGCCGGCGCCACGCCGTGTCGAGGCGACCGAGGTCGTACGGCGCACGGCTGACCGCTCCGCCGAGGCCGGCGAGCAGGTTCTCCACGTTGAGGACCTCCCACCAGCCCGCCAAGGTACGGACCAGCTCGCCGCCGCGGGGAGGCAGCCAGCCTGCGAGCACGCGCATGTTCCACAGCGGCGTCCCCGCCACTGCCCACTGGACGGCGGCGAGCGTCGGGGCCGCCCCCAGGTCGCGCCCGTAGGGGCCTTCCCGCAAGGCAGCCACGGCCTCGCCCAGGCTCGCCCGTCGAGCGAGGTCGCGAGCCCCGCCCCGGCCGAGCCGATGGCGGCCGAGCAGGCCCGCCCGCACGGCGCCGGCGTTCGAGGCGATCCCGACGACCATCAGCGTGCGGCCTTCTCGCCGACCGGTCCGGCGTCGAGCACCCGGCTCACGACCTCCTGGGCGGTCTCGTCGAGCCTGGCATCAGCGCGGGCGACGACGTCCTCGGCCGCCACGCGCGCTTGCTCGAGGGTCGCGGCGATGTCCTCGTCGAGGTCCCGCCGGTGCCGCGCAGCGGCGTCGGCACGGACCTGCTCGGCGCCTCGGATCGCGTCCGCGAGGATGCGCTCCGCCTCCGCCTCGGACTCCGCGCGACGTCGCTCGGCCCGCTCCTGGGCTTCGGTGCGGATGCGGCGCGTCTCATCCTCGATCGCGTCGATCGCGGCGAAGACGTCCCTGAGCTCGTCCGCGACCTGCGCCTCGTGGTCGGTCGGCACACCGGCCAGCCCGGGGCGTCCGGGCGGGGACACGAGCCGCTGGAACCTGCGAAGGAACCTCCCTGGGTCCGCCACGTTTCCAGCGTGGAACGACACCGGGCCTGGTGGACACGGCACAAGGTCCCGAGCGAGCCATGAGCCGCACGGCGAAGCCACCCACCGGGAGGACGACGTATCATCGAGGTCTCGGTGAGGAGCCGCCATGACTCAGAGCAGGTCCGGTCGGGACACACCCCGCGTCCACGTCCCGGAGGACGTGCGTCAGCACCTCGACGCCGCCCGCGCCGAGATCCGCAAGGGCCTCGAGACGATCCTCCCCGAGGGCTTCTTCGTGCATCGCGACGCCGCTCGCCGCGAGATGCTGCTCGCCGGGCGCGGCGTGCTCGACGCGGCCCTTCGTCGCATGGACGAGAAGAAGCCCCCGGCCTAGCAGCAGCTCCCGGGCTCGCGCTCCGTTCGGCGGCTCGCGCTCCCGTCGGCCCCTCCGGGCAACGACAGGGAGGCGCCTACGGCCTCCTGCCGCTGACCAGGACCCACAGCAGCGCGAAGCCCGACAGCCCGAACAGCGCGACGCCGGCCCCGACGTATCCCGCGGTCAGCACGACGGAGCCCGCGATGAGCAGGCCGGCTGTCACCACGGTTCCGCTCAGCCTGTCGACCGAACGGCTCAACGAGCGCAGCGCGCGGCCGGCCTGCTCGTCGCGGACCGGGATCCCGCCGCGGTCGGCTCGGGCGAAAACACGGCCGGCCTGCCCCGGTAGCGCGAGCAGCGCCAGCAGGGCGTCGCCGATCCGATCGAGCCAGTCTCCGAGGCCGCCGGACACCTCGTCCTCGACGAGGCCCCGCGCATAGGGCCCGACCTGCTGCCAGAGGTTGACGTTCGGGTCCAGCCCGGTGCAGATCCCGGACAGGATGGATACCGTCCGCGCGACGTAGATGAGGTTCTGCGGGACCTGGAAGGGCAGATCGAGCAGCAGGTCGCGGTACTGGCGCGCGAACTCCCGCACCTCCTGCGGGTCGATGTTCCGGAGCTCGTTCATCGACATGCCCCAGTACCTGTCGAAGACCTCGGCCTCGGCTCGCTCGATCGCGGCGAAGTCGGCACCCGGCAGGATCATGTCGAGCATCTGGTAGGCCTTCACGACCCGACTCGAGTCTCGGGTGCCCACCGCGATGAGCAGCTCCCGCAGCGCGCTGCGGACGGTGTCCGGGACGCGCGCCATCATCCCGAAGTCCACGAACGTCAGCTGCCACGTCCCCGGCGCACCCGCGCGCCCGGGAACGGGGGTGACGAACAGGTTGCCGGGGTGAGGGTCCGCGTGGACGAAGCCGTCCTCGAAGACCTGCTTCAGATAGGTGGTCACGAGCCGTTCCGCCACGTCCGCCCGGTCGATGCCCGCGTTGGTGATGGCGGCGTAGTCCCCGAGCTTGATGGCAGACACGTCCTCCAGGGTCAGCACCCGTCGGGCGCTCAAGGGGCGCACGACCCGCGGCACCTTGACGCCCGGGTCGTCGGCGAAGTTGCGGTGGAAGGTCTCGGCGTTGTCCGCCTCGTGCCCGTAGTCGATCTCCTCGTGCAAGATGACCGAGAACTCGCGGAGCAGGGCCATGACGTCGGCGTGCGCCCGGATCGGGCGATAGCGCATCAGCCAGGTGCCCACCCTGGTCAGCGCTGCCAGGTCTGTGTCGACGATCGCCGCGATGCCGGGGCGCTGCACCTTGAGGACCACGTCCCGGAAGCCGACGTCGTGCTCGCTCCCCAGCGTGGCGCGGTGCACCTGGCCGAGCGAGGCGGCGGCGAGCGGCACGGGATCGACCGCGTCGAAGAGGTCGGCGAGCGGCTTGCCGAGCTCGGCCTCGGCCAGCCGCCTGATGTCCTCGAAGTCCTCCGCCGGGACCTCGTCCTGCAGGTTGGCGAGCTCGTCGGTCACCTCGCGCGGCAGCACGTCGAGTCGTGAGGACAAGAACTGCCCGACCTTGATCATCACGCCGCCCATGCGGATGGCGAGGCCTCGGAAGCGCGTCGCCTCCCGACGGAACCGCTCGTCGCGGGTGCGACGGGCCAGCCCACGGAACCCGATGCGGCGCAGGATGAGCTCCCACCACACGACTCGCGTGATGACCCCCGCGAAGAACGCGACGATGTGGAAGTAGCGGCCGCGCAGGCGGGGTGGTGTCATCAGACCTCCAGGTCGGTAGACCTCGCGACGTCCACCACCGTCCCATCGTGCGGCAGCACGGCGGTGAGCGGGCACGGAACGAGGTCGCCGACGGGCGCACAATGGCGCATGGACAAGGCGAGCACAAGAGCCGAGTGGCGCACCGCCCTCACGCACGAGGAGTACCGGGTGCTGCGCCGGTCCGGCACGGAGCGCCCGTGGACCGGCGAGCTGCTCGCCGAGCACCGAGCGGGCGCGTACCGGTGTCGCGGCTGCGGCCAGGACCTCTTCCGCAGCGAGGCGAAGTTCGACTCACGCACCGGCTGGCCGTCCTTCTTCGAACCCACGGACGACGGCGCGGTGGACCTCCACGACGACCGGTCCCTCCTCGGCGTGCGCACCGAGGTCCGCTGCTCCGGATGCGGATCCCACCTGGGCCATGTGTTCGACGACGCCCCCCACACCCCCACGGGCCTGCGGTACTGCATGAACTCGATCGCGCTGACCTTCTCGCCCGGATGACCAAGGGCCGACCGGGGTCTCGTCAGGCGCCCGCGCGCCGGCACCACCGCCCGGCATCATGAGTAGCGTGGCCGCTCGACCTGGCCACCGACCCGGACCGCGCTCAGGAGGGTGACCCGGATGTCCAGCACCGCCGCTGCCGGACCCGCACGGACCCCCGGCACGCATGCCCCCCCGGCTCCGGCCGGATCGACCCCGATGTCGCCTGCCCCGATCGCGTCGGCCATCACGGCGTCGGCCCAGATCGGCGTCGTCGGCGTCGGCGTCATGGGCAGCAGCCTCGCACGCAACTTCGCCAACCACGGCTACACCGTCGCCGTGTACGACCGGTCCCGGGGACGCACCGACGCCCTGACGGCCGCGCACGGGACCGAGGGCTCCTTCGTCCCGGCGACCACGGTGGCGGACTTCGTCGCGAGCCTGCAACGGCCCCGCCGGATGATCCTGATGGTGCAGGCCGGTCCCGCGACCGACGCGGCGATCGAGTCCCTGCTGCCCCACCTGGAAGCCGGCGACGTCGTCGTCGACGGCGGCAACGCCCACTTCCCCGACACCCGCCGCCGCGAAGCCGCCCTGCGCGAGGCCGGCCTGCACTTCGTCGGTGCCGGCATCTCCGGCGGTGAGGAGGGCGCCCTGACCGGCCCCTCGATCATGCCCGGCGGACCCGCCGAGTCCTATGCGGTGCTCGGCCCCATGCTCGAGGACATCGCCGCCCACGTCGACGGCGTCCCCTGCTGCACCCACGTCGGCCCCGACGGCGCCGGCCACTTCGTCAAGATGGTCCACAACGGCATCGAGTACGCCGACATGCAGCTCATCGCCGAGGCCTACGACCTCCTGCGCCACGGCCTGGACGCGACCCCCGCCCAGATCGGGCAGATCTTCGCCCGGTGGAACACCGGCGACCTGGAGTCCTTCCTCATCGAGATCACCGCTCAGGTCCTCGAGCACGTCGACGCGCAGACCGGCAGGGCGTTCGTCGACATCGTCCTCGACCAGGCCGGCCAGAAAGGCACCGGCCGCTGGACCGTCCAGAACGCCCTCGACCTCGGCGTGCCGATCACCAGCATCGCCGAAGCCACCTTCGCCCGCGCCCTGTCCAGCTCCACACCCCAGCGTCAGGCCGCCCGCGGCACGCTACCCGCCCACGCCGCCACCTTCACGATCACCGACCGGGCCGCGTTCATCGAGGACGTCCGACTCGCGCTGTACGCCTCGAAGGTCGTCGCCTACTCCCAAGGCTTCGACCAGATCGCCGCCGCAAGCGAGCAGTACGGCTGGGACATCGACCGCGGCGCGCTGGCCCGCATCTGGCGCGGCGGCTGCATCATCCGCGCCCGCTTCCTCAACCGCATCACCGAGGCCTACCAGCGCCGGCCCGACCTGCCACTGCTGCTGGCCGACCCGTACTTCACCACCGCCGTCGGCGACGGCCTCCCGGCCTGGCGCCGCATCGTGGCCCAAGCCGCCCTCACCGGCGTCCCGACACCCGCGTTCGCCTCATCCCTGGCCTACTACGACGGCATCCGCGCCGAACGCCTCCCCGCCGCCCTCATCCAAGGCCAGCGCGACCTCTTCGGCGCCCACACCTACCACCGCACCGACAAGCCCGGCACCTTCCACACCCGTTGGACCGGCAACCGCACCGAGACCCAGACATGACCACCACTGCCGACGGCGTCAGCGGCAACTGAGACGCGGGCTCCTGCGGGCTACGCCGCTGCTCGGAGGCGCCCTGCTCGGAGACCGCGGGCGAGCATCTTGGCGGGCGGTGCCCATCGGGTCGGCGTGCTCGCGCCGGTCGAGCGCCGGTGCTCGGTGGCGCGTGCGCGGATCATGAACCGCATCAGCGCGGCCTTCGTGGCAGCCCTCGCGAGTCCGTGATGGCCGTGGGCGTATCCCTGGGCCTTGGCGGTCTTCGCCCGGATCACGAGGACCCCCAGCAGGACCAGTCCGACGGTCGCCACCACGCGGGCCGGGTCGACGGCGGGGACCCACGTCACGCGCCCGTGCTTGATGACGTAGACGCCGGCCGGGCGGGCCTCGATGCCGAAGCCCCCGCCCCCGCCCTCCTCGCCCTTCTCGTCCTTCCCGCTGCCACCGCCCGCCCCGCCCCTGACCTTGGCCGCCGGGACCACGGTCACCCCGTCCCGTTCGATCGGATCGCCGAACACCCGCTTGACGGTGATCGCGTCTCGGGCGGACCTCATCAGCTCGTCGATGTTCATCGACGCCTCCCGTGCCTCGTTGCTCGCCGGCGCGGGTCGAGGCCGCCGGCCTCGTCTCCATCCTGCTGCACCGGCGACCCGAGGACCCGGGGAACCCCGTGTTGTCCAGGGCCCATTCGTACGGCGCGCCGGAGCAGTGATCCGGCGAGGGCGCCCCGTCCAGTGACGGATCTGCCCTCTGACGCCGCACGGACGCGGCGCGCGGCTTGCGAGCCGTCGGATCGCGTAGTTTGATCGCCCTAACTCCATTGTTCCCCTAGACGAAACCTTCTTGTGACGTGAACCTCCTCTCGGCTCGCCCGAACGCCGGTAGGCGGGTGCTGCCGCTGCTGGGCCCGGCTTTCGTCGCGGCGATCGCCTACGTCGACCCGGGGAACGTCGCCGCCAACGTCACGGCAGGTGCCCGCTACGGCTACCTGCTGGTCTGGGTGCTGGTGGCGGCAAACATCATGGCCGTCCTCGTCCAGTACCAGTCCGCCAAGCTCGGCCTCGTGACCGGGCGCACCCTGCCCGAGCTCGTCGGGCAGCGCCTGCGTCGTGGCCCCCGGCTGGCCTACTGGGCCCAGGCGGAGGTGGTGGCCGCGGCCACGGACCTGGCCGAGGTCCTCGGCGGGGCGATCGCGCTCTACCTGCTCTTCGGCACCCCGTTGCTCCTCGGCGGCGTGATCGTCGGCGTGACGTCGATGGCCCTGCTCAGCGTCCAGAACCGCATCGGGCAGCGGAGCTTCGAGGGCATCGTGGTCGCACTCCTCGTCGTCATCACCTTGGGCTTCGTCAGCGGCCTCGTGGTCAACCCGCCCGACGCCGGCGGGGTGCTCGCGGGCATGGTCCCCCGCTTCGCCGGCACCGACAGCGTGCTGCTTGCCGCGAGCATGCTCGGCGCCACCGTCATGCCCCATGCGATCTACGTCCACTCGGCCCTGGTCCGCGACCGGCACGGCCATGCGGCCGACCGGGATCGACGGGTGCACCTCCTGCGAGCCACCCGCTGGGACGTCGTCGGCGCACTGGGCGTCGCGGGCGCGGTCAACATCGCCCTGCTGCTGCTCGCGGCCACCAACCTCTACGGGGTCGAGGGCACCGACACCATCGAGGGAGCGCACGCCGCCGTCGTGGCTTCGCTCGGCCCCGTCATCGGCACCGTGTTCGCGATCGGGCTCCTGGCCTCGGGACTGGCGTCGACCTCGGTGGGCTGCTACGCGGGCGCCACGATCATGCAGGGCCTGATCCGCCGGCGCATCCCGCTCCTGCTGCGTCGCGCGCTGACCCTGGTCCCGGCGCTGGCGATGCTCGCGCTGGGCGTCGACCCGACGTGGGCCCTCGTGCTGAGCCAGGTGGTGCTCAGCTTCGGCATCCCGTTCGCGCTCGTTCCCCTCCTGCGGATCACCAACGACCACGAGGTGATGGGGGCCTCGGCCAACAGGCCCCTGATGCGCTGGCTCCTCGCCGGCACGGTCGTGGTCATCGCGGGCCTCAACCTCGCGCTGCTGTGGTTGACCGTGCTCGGCGCCTGACCGTGCTCGGCCGGTGACCGGCGCCCCGCAGGACTGCGGCGCCGGACGCCAGCGGCGGGGGTCACCTCACGGCGCAAAGAACTCCGTCACCGCCGCTGCGAACGCGGGGTTGGTGATGGCTGACCCGTGGTCCCCGGCGATCGTCATGCACCGGGCGCCGGGGATCGAGGCCGCGAGAACCTCCGGCCTCCGCGCGAAGGGGTCGTCCTCGCCGGCGAGCACGAGCGTGGGGGCCGCGATGCGGTCGAGGGGAACGGGAGCCTGACGGGCGGCCTGAACGTGCAGCGCCAGCGCGACACGGTCGGCATCACCATCCAGCCCGGCCACGAACGTGGCTGCCAGCTCGTTCTCGATGGTGCTCGGGTCCGCTGCGAGCAGAGCATCGGCGAGAGCACGCGGAGGCAGTACCCCGGAGTCGACGCCGCCCAGCTCCGCCACCGATGCGCCGACGCCGACGGTCACGAGCCGCCGGACGCGGGAGTCCGTCGCCGCCGCGAGCAGGGAGACGATGGCACCCATCGAGAAGCCGACGAGGTCGATCTGCTCGGCACCGAGATCGTCGATCATGCCGCTCAGGTCGCGAGCCATCCGGGCCTCACCGTAGGCGTCCGGCCGGTGCGGCTTCCCGGAGGCACCGTGACCTCGAGCGTCGGGCGCGACCACGGTGCGGCCGACGGCAAGCAGCGCGGCGACCACCCCCGGCTCGACCCAGTCGCGGACCACGTTCCCTGTGAAGCCGTGGTGGAGCACGATCGGTAGCGCGTCGAGGGTGCCTCGCCAGACGCGATACACGATCACCACTGAGTCGTCGGTGACGAAACGGTGCTCGGTCGGATCCGTCACAGGGCCTCCACTCGACGAGGGCCGGCGTCGTTATCGGGCCGACGCTCGGATCGTACGGGTCGATGCACCACCCCAGCCCTTTGATCGAACGACGCCAGTATGGCCGTCGACGACGCCACGGACCGCCTGGCCGCCGTCGAGATCCATGTCCCGACGCGCGAGACGTACGAGGAGGGCCCGACCAGACGGATGACCGGGCGCATCCGCCGGCTCGCCGTCGACGAGGCACCGATGGGCACGAACGAGCCGGGGGCAGCCCGACCTCGCCACGCTCGAGCTCGAAGGTTCTGCAGGAGCGGTCCACCTCGTCCTCGAGCGCCGCAACTCCGCGACCAAGCGGACGCAGCTCGAGCTGCTCGAACGCGCCTTCCGGGCCGGGGACTCGATCACGCTCGCGGTACGCGACTACCCGACCGCACCCGGGCACCGGGCTCCTGCTCGCCGCGGCCCTGGATCGCCGCCCCATCACCGACGTCTACACCTGGCTCACCCAGCCGGCCAACGGCAAGCCCGCCGACATCCTGCGCGAGCACGGCTTCACCCTGACGACGCGGCGCCTCTTCCCGGGATCGCCCACCGGATCCACGGCAGCCCGGTATGTGACGATCGAGGACCATGTCATCACGAGCGCCAGGACGGTGGAGATCACCGACGACGGCATCCCGGGGCCGACCGGATCAGCCTATGCCGCGCTCGGAGTCTCTCCGCCCTGAGCACCCGCGCGCAGGTCCACGAACGTCGGCAAGGACTGCTCGAGCGCCTCCGTCGTCGCCGTCAGGCTGATCCGGAAGCGGCCCGGCGTCCGACGATCGGTGGGCGGTGCAGCGCTCAGACCTTGCCCACGGCGGCCGTCACCAGCGCCGCGAACTCGTCCTCGGTGAGGTTGACGGGGATGTCGCCCGCGTAGTCGGCGACGTACCCCTGCTCGACCACACTGACCGCGATCAGCACAGCCCCGCTGCGGACGAGTGCGAGGTGGGAGACGAAGGTGCTCGCGTCGCCGGTGCCCGCGTCGATCCCGGCACCCTTGACGAGCACCCCGATCCGGTCGTCGCCGACCGCCGGCACTCCCATCGGCTCGACGACCCGGACGGCGTAGCCGGTCCCGGGGTCGGTCTGCTCCCCGAAGCAGCGCTCCATCTCGTCGCGAGCCGCCTCGAACGTGGTGGCGACCTCGGCCGGGTCCACCCCGGCGAGGTACTCGACGAGCTGGGCGGGCTGGCCCGGGTCCGAGTCCGCCTGGACGGCGAGCAAGGTCACCTCGGCCTGCCAGGCAGGTTCCGCCGTGGAGCCCGAACCTGCCTCACCGCAGACGACTGGAAGCACACCGGGCGCGTACGAGGAGTCCGGGGAGATGACCCCCGGGCTGCCGAGCACGCCCCAGTCTCCCCCGAGGTCATCCGGCGTCACGAGCGCGGAGAGCAGCGCGTCCGGGCTCGGCACCGACGCGCCGTCGGCTGAACCGCCGTCGCCGGGGCCGCCGTCGCCGGGGCTGCATCCTGCGAGCAGCACCGCTGCCGCCACTAGGGCGAGGGCTCCACGCCTGCCGATCCGCGACCGCACGTCGTCCTCCTCTCGTCCGGCCCGGCGTCGTCGTCCTGGCCCGACCTGGGCTTGGTAGCGCCGGTCCCTTCGACGCGACGACGACCGGCCCCGACCCATCCTCCTCCGCCCCGCCCCGAGACGTCGCGATCCGGCGCGCACCGCAGCCCGGACTCGTCCGCAGCGTGAGCGCGCCGTAGACCGCGCCTACTGGTAGACCACGAACCCGCCGGCCGGCACGGTCACCCGCACCGCGCGCCCGTTGCGCGGCTCGACCGCCACCTCGGTGCCGACCTGCGCCGGGTCGTTGGAGTAGTGGCAGGTGAGCGTCTCGCCCGCGACGTGCAGCCCTGCGTCGATGGTCACCCAGGCGGTGCGGGCGCGATCGGGGTCGGTGTTGATGGCGCAGACCGTCTCCGTGTCGAGGAACAGCCGCGACCACGGCACCACCGACAGCATCCGCCCCCCGGTCACGCGCGGCAGGCCGAAGCCGACCCCGTCTCCGGAGATCTCCCTCAGGTACTGCCGGCCCCGGCGCAGCCCGATGAACTCCGGCCGGCGCCGCAGCGCCAGGACGGCAGCCAGCTCCCGGTACAGGAGGTGGTCCTCGTCGAAGACGTGCCGACCCTGGCTGCGAAAGGCCCCGAAGTCGCCGCCGAACATGGCCTCCCGGATGTAGCGGTCGTTGTCCCCGGCGCCGTCGAGGGCCTGCTCGGTGCCGTAGTAGAGGCACGGGATGCCGAGCGTGGCGACGTTGAGGGCGAGGACGGCGAGGGCGAGCCTCGAACCGTCGCCGTCAGCGCAGAACCGAGCCTTGCGCGCGGTCTTGCGCACCTGGTCGTGGTCGTCGAAGAGCGTGACGACCTTGTTGCGGAACCAGACGTGGGAGTCCTTGTGGACCTGGAGCGAGTTGCGGAAGAGGTCGAAGTACTCCTGCGGGTCCCGCCAGCCCTTGACGAGGCCCTCGAGCTTGTCGGGGACGTCCTCGATGCCCAGGGCCGCGTCGATGCCGGTCTCCTCCAGCGTCTGGTACGCGTTGACGCGGCCCCCGGTGATCTC
>JAHECE010000296.1 GCA_024641895.1 Actinomycetales bacterium | reverse complement strand
GGACCCGCATCGTGGAGGTCTTCGCCTCCGCGTCCCAAGGTGTTGTGGGCGAGCTGGAGAGAGCGCACCACGGGCCCGTCCTGTTCCGCCGCGCCGCCGTCCTGATGAAAGCGTCACCAGCCGATACCCGCCCGATCGTTCACAGCGCAGCATTCTCTGGGCGGGTCGTGTCACTTGGGATTTCGCGTCGTGTCACCACCCCGCGAGGCCGTGACCTGCACCTTCACAACCCGGCATGCCCCAGAACACCCCTGAGCTGCGGAACCCGGGGCTCCACACCGAATCGAGGAGATGCACGCACGTGCCGTCCGTCGACCACGCGGTGTGGGTGGGGCACCCCCGGGCCCGGGTGGGCGCTGGTTGACTGCGCGGTGTGGACGATGACCTGGACGCGCGGTTGGCGCGGGCGGCGCGGCGGCGGCGGGTGACTCCGGGCTCCGTGGCCGCGGCTGAGCTCGGGGACATGGCGGAAGGGTTCTCCCGGCTGCTGGGTGAGGCGGAGCAGAACCTGTTGAAAGCGGCGGCCGCGTTCGACGGCGAGCTCGACGGCGGTCGGGGGTTCGACGCGTTGGACTACCTCCTGGAGAAGCTCGGGCGGGTGGAGCAGGACGCAGCGGCGTTGTGCCGGAGGGTGGAGGAGGTGACCGGCCGACCCGGGGTCCACCTGCGGTTGGTCGAGCCGGCGGGCAGCGGCGCCCTGGACGCGGCGGCCCGCCGGTTGACGCTGTGGTGCGAGGCCCGGATCCCCGAGCGCGCCCGCCTCGAGGTCGAGCTCGAGGTCAAGCGCCGGGGACGGACGTTGACAATCGTCGAACAGCCCTGGCCGGGGCCGGATGCGCGCGGGACGTGGACCCGGCGGGGGTGCGCGCAGTTCCGCCTCGACGCCTCGGGCGCCTGGACCGTGTGGTGGTCCGACCGCCACGGGCGCTGGTGCGCCTTGGATCCCGGCGGGCTGGGGGCGGGGTTCGAGGACCTCCTGCGCACGGTCGAGCAGGACCCGGCCGGGGTGTTCTGGGGCTCGCGGACCGGCTTCGGGCTCGGGGCACCCGACCGCTGCGTCATGGCCGCGTGCAGGGGCGCGTACTGCGGCAGCGCGTCGGCGACCGTGGCGGAGGCGGAACCCCAGTCGGTGTCGAACCCGCCGGGCTCGACGAGGGTCACCTTGATCCCGAAGCCACCGACCTCCTGGGCCAGGGCCTCGGTCATGCCCTCCAGGGCCCACTTGGAGGCGTGGTACCCGCCGAGGGTGGGGAAGGCCGCCACCCCGCCGATGGTGGAGATCTGGATGATGTGACCCGAGCCCTGCTCACGCAGGATCGGCAGCACGGCCTGGGTGACGTGCAGCACGCCGAAGAGATTGGTCTCGAGCTGGTCCCGCAGCTGCCGCTCGGTGATCTCCTCGACCGTGCCGAACAAGCCGTACCCGGCGTTGTTGACGACGACGTCGAGGCGGCCGAACTCTTCCTGGGCGGCACTCACCGCCGCGAACACCTGCTCGCGGTCGGTGACGTCGACTCGCAGGGCCAGGACTGCGTCCCCGTACTGGTCGACCAGGTCGGCGAGTGTGTCGATGTTTCGCGCCGTCGCGGCGACCTTGTCCCCGCGCCCGAGCGCGCCGAGGACGAACTCTCGGCCGAAGCCCTTCGAGGCGCCCGTGACGAACCAGACCTTGCTCATGTGCTGCTCCTTCGATCGGCGACGTCAACGTGACGTCTCCGTCAGCCTATGCCCGAAGTGGCACCCTGTGTCAAACCTGCGTCTGCGGCTATGGTGGTGGCATGGAGCAGACGACCGCGACCCCGATCCGGGCACGCACGCGCCGGCTCGCGCAGACCGAGCTGACCAGCGTTGCGCAGGACCTGTTCCTCGCGCAGGGCTACGACGACACGACCGTCGACCAGATCGCCGCGGCGGCCGGGATGTCGAGGCGGACCTTCTTCCGCTACTTCCCGTCCAAGGACGACCTCGTCATCGGCAAGTACGACCTGTTCGCCGACCGGATGGCCGAGGCGCTCGACGCCCGGCCGGCGGACGAGGCCGTCTGGGAGTCGATGCGACGAGTGTTCGACATCGCCCTGGACTACGTGCAGGATCCCCACCAGCGGGCACGCAACGACGCGATGGACGAGATCGTGCGCAGCACGTCGCAGCTGAACGCCCGCTACCTGGAGAAGCTGCAGAGGATCCAGCAGATGCTCATCGGTCGCATCGCCATCCGTCTGACCGGCACCGACGCCGCGCCGGGCGACCCGCGACCGGCCGCGATCGTCGGCGCCGCCTTCGCGTGCATGGAGTCGGCACGATCCGTCTATCTCGCGTCCGATCAGACCACGACGATAGGCGAGCTCCTCGACCAGGCGATGGCGACCGTCACGATCACCTGAGCTGAGACCGCCAAGGCCGACGGCGCCCGGCTGGCGGACGTCCCTCGCCGACGCGAGGCCCGGACGGTGGAACAACTGCTCGCCGGGATGTCGTCACCATCGTCACCCTGGTCACCGCGCGCCGTTGACCTGGGCTGATACCCAAGTTCGTCGGTGACAACGGGTGGTGACAACCCGCCGGCGCCCGCTCGGGGTTGTCACCACCTGGACCTTCGTGCTCCACGGCATGCCCCCACACATCGCCCAACTCGTCGCCGGACACCGCGACATCAACACCACCATGGGCTACAAGGCGGTCTACCCCGAGGAGGCGATCAACGGTCACCGGGCCTTCATCGCCCGACGACGCGCCCTACGTCCCAGCGAGGAATACCGGGTGCCCACCGACCTCGAGTGGCAGGAGTTCCTCGGCCACTTCCAGCACCGCAAGGTCGCTCTCGGTACCTGCGGCCGCTCCTACGCCACCAGCTGCATTCACGAGCACTCCTGCTTG
>JAHECE010000082.1 GCA_024641895.1 Actinomycetales bacterium | reverse complement strand
GATCGTGGGCAACCACGCTCTGGTCGACGGCAACAAACGCCTCGGCTGGCTGGCCACCGTCGTGTTCTTCGGGCTCAACGACGTCGAACTGGACGCCCCGGACGACCCCGCCTACGACCTCGTGACAGGCGTCGCGGCCGGCGTCATCGACACGCCCTCGATCGCGGCGACCCTCCGCTCCTGGCATCGGTAGCGGGCCGACGCTCGCGTCCAACAGCCGCAATGAGCCTACGGCCGTGTCCCCGCCGGGGACACCCCGGACCGACAGGACCCGACAGGTCCCGACGGTTCCGCAGACCAAACGACCCGACGCAACGCAACGGGCCCGAGACACGCCGTAGGGGCGGGTTCGAATCCCACTCGGGCACTGTTTGTGCAGGTCAGCGCGACTTCTGATGAGGACGTAGGGTGACCGCAAGGGTCACTAAGGTCCGATGGTCGTCGCGAACGCGCAGGTCACGAACACCGCCAACCGGCACCCCGGGTGGGGTTCGCTCTCCCCCGGGGTTTCGCCCGTGGCCGCCTCCCAAGCGTGATCCTGTCCTCGCCGGGGACACCGAGGACAGGGGCAGACGCCATGCGCCCGCGAGCATCGGCCTCGTCGAGGACCCCGGGCGGATCGATTCACGCGCATCGAGGGGCGCACTGCTCTCTTGCCGTCGACGCGGTCGACCCCGAACCGCTCCAACAGGTAGCGATGCCGCTGGTGCGATTCCGCCCCACGCGACGCGCACGAAGGTGCGCCGACTCCGATCAGTGGCGCAAGCGGGTCGTGCGCCGCGCCGCGGGTGTCGAGATCGGCTACCGCCTGGCAGGGTGAGCACCGTGCGGCATCACGATCGCGGAGTGCACGACCCGAGCGGAGCGGCCCGATGATCACCCACACCGTCCGGACGCACACGAGCGCCGAGAACCTGGCCCGCGAGGACCAGCTGGCGTGGCACCTCGCGGCCCTGGCCACCCGGCAGGTCGACGTAGAGCCGGACGTGGTCGACATGGTGATCAACCGGGTGATAGACAACGCCGCGGTAGCGACCGCGTCACTGACCAGGGCGCCGGTGGCGGCCGCCAGGGCGCAGGCGCTAGCGCACCCGTTCCGGCCCGGGGCGACCGTTCTCGGCGCCGGCCTCGGCACGCGCGTCGGACCCGAGTGGGCCGCGTGGGCCAACGGTGTCGCCGTCCGCGAGCTCGACTACCACGACACGTTCCTCGCCGCGGAGTACTCCCACCCGGCGGACAACATCCCGCCGATCGTCGCGGTCGCCCAGCACGTGGCCGTGCGGGACGTCGGACGGGGCCTCACCGGCGCCGACCTCGTCCGCGGCATCGTCACCGGCTACGAGGTCCAGGTCGATCTGGCGCGGGCGATCAGCCTGCACCGGCACCGGATCGACCACGTCGCCCATCTGGGCCCCTCGGTCGCTGCCGGTCTTGGCAGCCTGCTCGGCCTGGACCCCGCGACGGTGTTCCACGCCATCGGCCAGGCGCTGCACACGACGACGGCGACCCGGCAGTCCCGCAAGGGCGAGATCTCCACCTGGAAGGCGTTCGCGCCCGCCTTCGCCGGGAAGGTCGCGATCGAGGCGGTGGACCGGGCGATGCGCGGACAGACCTCGCCGACCCCGATCTACGAGGGCGAGGACGGTGTGATCGCCTGGCTGCTCGACGGGCCGGACGCCCGGTACGACGTCGCGCTGCCGGGCCCCGGCGAACCGCGCCGCGCCATCCTCGACACCTACACCAAGGAGCACTCGGCCGAGTACCAGGCACAGGCGCTCATCGACCTGGCGCGCCGACTGCACAGGGAGCGACCCGAACTCGGGGACCCCGGGCGCGTGCGCTCAGTCGTCATCCACACCAGCCACCACACCCACCAGGTGATCGGCTCGGGCGCGAACGACCCCCAGAAGTACAGCCCGAGCGCCTCGCGGGAGACCCTCGACCACTCGATCCCCTACATCTTCACGGTCGCTCTCCAGGACGGGACCTGGCACCACCTCGACTCCTACACCCCGCAGCGGGCGTCCCGCCCGGACACCGTCGCTCTCTGGCAGCGGGTCTCCACCCGGGAGGACGCGGAGTGGACCCGGCGCTACCACTCCACCGACCCCGCCGAGCAGGCCTTCGGTGGCAGGGTGGAGATCACGCTGACCGACGGCAGCACCCTCACCGAGGAGATCGCGGTCGCCGACGCTCACCCGCTCGGCGCGAGGCCCTTCGCTCGGGCGCAGTACCTCACGAAGTTCCGGACGCTGGCCGACGGAGTGCTGCCCGACGACGAGGTCGAGCGCTTCCTCGACGTGGCACAACGGCTCCCGGAGCTGGGACCCGGCGAGCTCGGCGGGCTGACCGTCGTCGCGCCGCCGGCGCTGCTCGCATCCGTGCACACCCCGGAGGGGATCTTCTGATGCTGTACGCCCTGACCACACCCGCGGCCAAGCGCGTGGCGCTACGCGGCGCGCTCGCGACCGGCGAGCTGCTCCGCTTCCCGGGGGCCTTCAACCCTCTGTCGGCACGCCTGATCCAGGACAAGGGCCTGGAGGGCGTCTACATCTCCGGCGCTGTGCTCTCTGCCGACCTGGGCCTGCCGGACGTCGGCCTGACGACGCTGACCGAGGTCGCGACCCGGAGCCAGCAGATTGCCCGGGTGACGGATCTGCCTGCCCTCGTCGACGCCGACACCGGCTTCGGTGAACCGATGAACGTCGCCCGGACCGTGCAGACCCTCGAGGACGCCGGTGTCGCCGGGCTGCACATCGAGGACCAGGTCAACCCGAAGCGCTGCGGGCACCTGGACGGCAAGAGCGTGGTCGACGTCGCGACCGCCGCCCAGCGGATCCGCGCGGCGGTGGACGCGCGGCGCGACCCCAACCTGCTCATCATGGCGAGGACCGACGTCCGCGCGATCGAAGGCCTCGGCGCCGCGGTGGACCGCGCCAAGTGGCTGGTCGACGCCGGGGCGGACGCGATCTTCCCGGAGGCGATGGCGAGCCTGAAGGAGTTCGAAGCGGTGCGAGCGGCCGTCGACGTCCCCGTGCTGGCCAACATGACCGAGTTCGGTCGATCGCCGCTGCTCACGACGGCGCACCTCGCCGACGTCGGCGTGAACATCGTCATCTATCCCGTCTCGCTCCTGCGGCTGGCGATGGGCGCCGCCGAACGAGCCCTGGACACCCTTGTCGCCGCCGGTTCCCTGGAGCGCGAGGTGCCGGCGATGCAGACCAGGGCCCGGCTCTACGAGCTGCTCGACTACGCCGGCTACGAGCGGTTCGACGACTCCGTCTTCACCTTCAGCGTGCCGGGGCACCACCCGGCCGACCCGAGAGCAAGGGAGCGCACATGACCGAGACCGAGCCCGTCGTGCACAAGGGACTCGTGGGCGTCATCGTGGACACGACGGAGATCTCGCGGGTCGACCCGGCGAGCAACTCGTTGCTGTACAGGGGCTATCCCGTTCAGGAGCTCGCCGCCCGCTGCTCCTTCGAGGAGGTCGCCTGGCTGCTCTGGCACGGCGGGCTGCCCACGCCGGGAGAGCTCGCGGCCCTGCAGGCCGACGAGCGCGCGCAGCGGGTACTGAGCGACCGGCTGCGGGCCGTCGTCGACCGCATGCCGACCTGGGCGCACCCTATGGACGTCCTGCGCACCGCGGTCAGCGTCATGGGCGCAGAGGACCCGACGATCACCGACCCCTCCCGCGAGGCGAGCCTGACCGCCTCGGTGCGCCTGCTGGCCCAGGTACCGGCGGTGATCGCCTACGACCAGAGGCGACGGCGCGGCGACGGCGTCGTCCCACCGCGGGACGACCTTGACTACTCGGAGAACTTCCTGCACATGACGTTCGGGGAGGTCCCGGACGCCGTCGTCGTCGACGCCTTCCGCGTGTCCATGGTCCTGTACGCCGAGCACTCCTTCAACGCCTCGACCTTCACCGCCCGGGTGATCACCTCGACGCTGTCCGACCTGTACTCCGCCGTCGTGGGCGCCATCGGCGCGCTCAAGGGGTCGCTGCACGGCGGGGCGAACGAGGAGGTCATGGTCATGTTCGACGAGATCGGGTCGGCGGCTCAGGTGCCGGACTGGCTCGACACCGCGCTGCTCGACAAGCGCAAGATCATGGGCTTCGGCCACCGCGTGTACAAGAACGGCGACTCACGGGTGCCGACGATGAAGGCTGCCCTCGACTCGCTCGTGGCGCACTTCCACCGCGAGGACCTCGGCGAGCTGTACACCGCCCTCGAGGACGCGATGGAGGTACGCAAGGGCATCCGGCCCAACCTCGACTACCCCTCCGGCCCGGCGTACCACCTCATGGGGTTCGACCGAGCGACCTTCACACCGCTGTTCGTCGCCAGCCGGCTCACCGGCTGGACGGCGCACGTCATGGAGCAGCGCGCCGCCAACGCACTGATCCGCCCGCTCGCCGCCTACGCCGGCCCGGCCGAACGTCACCTCTGAGGAGGTGGGCCCCGGGCGCCCGGCCCGCGCCCCTCGCTCCACCCCTCTTAGCCCGGATCCGCCGCTCGGGGGTGTCGGGATAATTCAGTCGGACGGAATATCAGGGCCGATTCCGGAGTGACCGAGCGAGGGTCTTGTCGCGCTCGTCGGAGGATTGCTGTAGCGCATGGCGATTCCGGGGGTGGCGTGGCCGATGGCCTTCTCCTCCGGTGAAAACCCACGCGTCGTCGGCCGCACAGGTGCGCCTTCGTTTCCCATGACCCCATCCTCGTTTCCAAGGTCAGGAGCCTCCAAACAACCCAGTGGGGTTCAAGTTCCACGAGTGCCTCCTTCGTCACGCCGACGTCAGGCCGCTTCGCTGCGGCCACCGCCAGCGTCCCTGCCGCTGCCATCCGGTGGCGCGCCGCCCGATGGTCAAGGGGGTAGCTGCGCTCCGGTGCTTCCCCAGGCAGTTGAGAAGCCCATTACGGCTGGTCGGGGCACCGTTTTCGCAGGTATGCGCGATCCCACCATGCCATCGTCACCCCGGCCAGCCACCGGCTCAACGCTTCGCGCACAGCTCCTATCCGAGGATGAAGTCGAGGACGACCGCGGCGAACATGCGGGGGTCGGTCTGGTCTGCGACGTGCTGGTGGCCCTCGAGTCTTGCCACGCGGGCTCCGGGAGTTCCCCACGTGGGGGGCGACCCGAACTCTGCGCGGATCGGTCTCCCGGCGCTATGGGCCGGGCTTGAAGACCATCAGAGCGATGATCACCAAGAAGCTGACGAGCTCGACGCGGGAGACGACGAACATGCGCGAGATGAGAGCGCGGGCGGTTGGTGAACCGGGCCCCTCGTCCTCGAAGAGGCGTGCGGCCCGCTTGGCTCGCGGACCGAGGTAGAAGGCCCCCGCCGTCGCCGACAGGAGCCACAGAATCAGGGCGACAAGGATCCAGGCCTGCTCAAAGCTCCACGCCTGGACAGTCATCACCAGACCTGTCACGAGGAGCAGAACCGAGGCCGGCATGAAGGCGGTCGTGCCCAGGAACTCGAAGTGTCGAGCCATCCGCGGCAGTTCGGCAGCGTCCGGGGACCGCCCCACGCGGATCGCGAGGAGCTGGACGGACACCGCGCCACCCACCCAGACGGCGGCGCTGACAATGTGCAGAAACAGCAGGAACGTGTACATCAGGACCTTTCGTCACTGTTCGTGGGCGGTCGCTGGTCCCCACACCAGCCTTGACGTAGAAGCGCCTCAGCGCAAGAGTGTGTTTCCAGCGGGGGTCGTCGACAGCGATGGGCCGATCGAAATGTGGCGCTGGGTTGAGATTGACGCCCGACTCAGCCATCCCGTCGAGTCCGTGTTCGCTCATCTCGAGGACCCCGTCCGGTGGCCGGCCTTCGCGCCCGCCGTGGTCGTGCGCCGTCCGCTGGGGCAGGGAGTGCCTGCGGTCGGGTCGCGCTGGGCGGCGATGGACCGCATCGGTCCCTTCCGTTTCCGGTTCACCGACGAGCTGGTCGTGCACGAGCCGCCCAGACGCGTCGTCTGGGAATCGTCTTCGCCATGGAACGCCCGCGTGGAATACGTCTGCATGCCCGACGGCAACGAGGGGACCGTCGTTCATGCGCGCTACGAGGGAAACCTCGCCGGCTGGCTCCGCCTACTCGGGATCGTGCCGCCCCCGGTGATGGGGCGCATCCTCGCCCAGGACTTCGTCCGCCTCGAGCGGATTCTCGCCTCCTGAATCGTTCAACCAGCGAGCGTGCAAGCCCGTGCCCCGGCCCCCCGTAGCGGTATGCGCCAAAGCAACTAGTGTCCTGGGCCAGTAGTTCGTGCCATATGTCGTCGGCTGGGGTATGGCGAGACCGGGGCGTCCGAAGGTCGACTTGGTGCTCTCGGAGCAGGAGCGGGAGCAGTTGGTGCGCTGGTCGCGCCCGGCGAAGTCGGCCCAGGCGTTGGCGTTGCGCTCGAAGCTCGTGCTGGCGTGCGCGCAGGGCGCGGACAACTCGGCGGTCGCTGTCGAGTTGGGGTACACGGCAGCGACGGTGGGCAAGTGGCGGGCACGGTTCGTCGAGCACCGCCTGGACGGGCTCGCGGACGAGCCGCGGCCGGAGCGGCCGCCCTCGGTCACCATCGACCAGGTCGAGACGGTGGTGTTGGCGACTCCGGAGGAGACGCCGAAGAACGCCACCCAATGGTCGAGGGCGAAGATGGCCGAACGCTCCGGGCTGTCGAAGTCGACGATCGGGCGGATCTGGCGCACGTTCGAGTTGCGGCCGCACCGCACCGACGGGTTCAAGCTGTCCAGCGATCCGCTGTTCGTGGAGAAGGTCTACGCCGTCGTCGGCCTCTACCTCAACCCGCCCGAAGCGACCCTGGTGCTCTGCGTGGACGAGAACTCCCAGGTCCAGGCCCTGGCCCGGTCCCAGCCGGCGCTACCGATGATGCCTGGCATGCACGAGAAGCGCGCCCGGCGATGACGATCCCCTTGCATCGTCCACTGGCGCGCATCGGCCGACAGGTGGGATCAGTCGACTCGCAAGACGTATGCGTCAGCGCTTCCCGCGCTGATGCCCCCTTCCAGCGCGCAGGCAGTCGAGCCTCCGACAATTGCCGCGCCCCCAAGGAGGGCAATCCCTGAGGGGACGTCGCGGGCAATGCTCCCTAGGAGCGAGGTGGACCCGAGGCTCCCGTCAAGACCTAAACGCTGCACCATGATGTCCTCCCAAAGGAAGCCGACCGGGCAGAGCCCCGCACTCGCCTCTTGGCCGATGCCTCCTGACTGGGGGCGCACCGCCTCACCTGCCCCCCCGCGTCGCTCCCACGACAGCCCGGGCCCGCCAACAAGACGGAGGACACCATGAGCGACCACAAGCAGAACAGCCAGGAACGCGCGGAGAAGGTCGCCGCACTGCGGGCCGCGCAGCAGAGCAAGGAACGACGAACCAGGCTCCTGACGATCGGCGCCGTCGCGGTCGTGGTCCTGGCACTCGCCTCCACGGCCGCCGTCGTCATCATCGGCGAGACCCGCAAGCGAGCCGACGCCGAGGCAGCCGCCGCAGCACCCATCGCCGGCGTCGAGGAAGTCGCCGACCTCTCCGCCGAGCACGTCCCCCTGCCCGAGCCCACCGCCGAGCCCGGAGGCACACTCCTGCCACCTCTCGGCGGGGACCACGACCCCACCTGGCAGAACTGCGGCATCTACACCGAACCCGTCGCCTCGGCGAACGCCGTGCACTCCCTCGAGCACGGCGCCGTCTGGGTCACCTACCGACCCGACCTGCCCGCCGACCAGGTGGCCACCCTCGTAGGCCTCCTCGACGGCCGCGCCTACACCCTCCTCAGCCCCTTCCCCGACCTCGCCTCACCCGTCGTGCTCACCGCCTGGGGCATCCAGCTCGAGCTCGACGACGCCAACGACCCCCGCGCCGCCGTCTTCCTGGACAAGTACGTCCAGGGCGAGCAGACCCCCGAACCCGGCGCCCCATGCGTAGACGGCACCGGCAACCCCACCTGAGGGCCCCCTCCAGCAAGCACGCGCCGTCTTCTGAAGGCGTCGAGGGAAGACCTCGCGCCGACGGGTTCCAGCAGGCAGCATGCCCCGGAGCGCGCCCTCTGCGAGGGGCCGCCCACCCCCGCTGAAGCACGCCCCATGAACGCGCCCGCACGGCTCGCAGGCCGGTGCGACGGGGATAGTCGGCTCTGCCCGATCTCGAGCCCGTACACCTCGCCGGCCGGATCCCTCAACAGCACCTCGAGAACGAGCCGGGTCGGGATCGTCATCCGCGGCGCACCCGATGTGATCGTGAAGCAAGGCTCACACGGACAAGCCGGGACCATCCGGCCCCACTTGCCACCGACCCGTTCAGGCAGGGGCCGCGGCGGGTGCGCGGAACGGCAGGCCGCGTATGATCGAGCGGCTGATCGACGATGCGAGGCCCTCGCCGCACCCACGCCTGTTCACGCCAAATGGGGCGAGCTCTTGGTGCCCGCGGCGAACTGGAGGATGTCCGTCGCAAGCCGCGCTGGCTGCTCCCAGTGGATGACGTGCCCGGCATCTGCGTACTCAGTCCAGCGCGCGCCCCTGATCGAGCTCACAAGCGCCTGTGCCTCAGCGCGTCCCAAGAGGGAGTCGTGCGCCCCACTGACGACCAGGGTCGGGGCGCAGATGCGGTCCGAATCAGGTGTCGGTGAACTCGTCAGGCCGGCCAGGCTCTCCCGCCAGATGTCGGGCGGGACCGCAAGAGCGTCTTGCGTGCGCGCGCTGAGGAAGTCGTCGGCCACAGCACCTGCGACGGCGAACCCGCTGACCAAGGCCTTGACCCATGCGACGTCGATCGGGTCGCCCAGGTTTGCGATCTCCTGGGCGAAGGGAGGGGTGCGGCCGTGCAGCGAGCGGGGCGCCCCAGCGAGCACGAGCCCCGTGATCCGCTCGGGATGCGACGACGCGACCTCCTGGGCCACATAGCCGCCGCTGGAGGCGCCGACAAGGAGAGCCGAGTCGATCGACAGTGCATCGAGGAAGGCCACGACGTCGGCGGCCAGACTCGGCAGGTCGTAGCCATCTCGCGGCTTTCCAGAGGCTCCGTGACCACGCGCGTCCGGGACGAAGGCCCGCACCTTCGTCGCCAGAGTCGGACGCATGAGACTGAAGGCGTCAGCGGACTCCAGCCACGGGTGTAGCAGGACCACAACAGGCGCGCCTGGCCGGCCCCAGTTCTCGAAGGACATCGTGATGCCCGTCCGCAGGCGCACCGCCCTCGTGCCCCCAGCACCGGCCACCGTACGCACCCGAGCCAGCCTAGCCAGCGCCACCCAGTCCCACCGAAGCGCGCCACGCGATCCAAGCCGAGGCCGACGGCCCCGACGCACCTCATGTCGAAGTGCCGCGGTCGGGTCCGATACCCAGGCCGCGCCGCCGACGACGCCGTCACCGCCACCGCGCTCCAGGGGGGCGTGGCCCGGTTCAGCGCCGTCCGCCTCAGATCCGCGTCACCGTAGACTACTTCCATGGTCGCCAGGCCGAACGTGTCGAGGCAGGGGTTCGAGCACAACCGCGACGCCGACCTCGATCTCTGGCGCGCGCACAGGGCCGGCTCGGTCGCCGTGTTCGACTCGCTCGCTCAGGGCGACGCCTCCAGCGACAGCGCGATCCACGCGGTCGTGGCGTTCGAGCCCACCAACTCCCTGCGCGCCGTCATCAAGCTGGGACCGGGCTTGCAGAACCTTCCTGGCACCCAGGTGGACGTCAGCTCGCAGACACGGCAGGAAGACACCCCGATGGAGCCGACACGGAGTGCGCTGCGTCCTCGACGATGCCGATCACCACGCCCATGACGTCAGGGACCGACGGACCGGCATCGAGTAGTTCGCCAGAACTCCTGCCAACAATTGACGACGTAGTGTTCTCCCTCGGGCCGGCCCTGCCCGAGCGGCTGCTTCGCACCGCAGAAAACCCTGACTGGCATTTCATCCCCGAGGAAGTCCGGCGAGGGATCATATCCGGCCGGGTAGCAGTGATGGGATTCGAGGACGACGGCCCTCAGATCGAGGACGCTGAGCCCAGCGACCTGCTCACGTTCGTCTCCCCGGCTGTACGAGTGAAGCGAATGAGCGGCGACCTGAACAGGGAATACCCGCACATCACACACGGTGAGATGCTCGCTTCCGTGGTCTGTCGAGCATGGGACATCCCCTACTCGTACGGGGATTTTCTCGCACTGGTCGGGAATAGTGGCATGCCGGTTCAGAGACCAGGAGCCACCGGCAACGGATCGTGCTATTTCACGTTCGACAGCAGCCAACGCCTTTTCGTGCTACAGGGAAGACTGCCTCAGGACAGCGAGCGGCTCACCGCGCTACAACATGTCGTTGAGAAGGCCCTCGGGGAAACAATTACCGTTGGTATTGGCCAAGTTCCGCCTCACCTCTACCACCTGCGCGCCCCTGCTGCCTCGTAGCGAACCGGCGATGTCCGGCTCGGCGGGAGCCACCACAGGCGTGGCGGCAAGCACCGCCGGCGACGCACTGGTCAAGTCGAAACCGCCGACCGCCGGGCCTGGGGCTCGTGGGACAAGGTCGGAGTGAACGGCTACCGGCATCGTCTCGCGGAGGCACGAGCGGCGCCCAAAGGAGAAGGTGCCCCGATCTCCCCCCGGCGCGGCGCTCAACCAGGGGCCGGCCCGGCGTACCGTTGAGTCGTGCGCGGAACAGGCTTTCATCTCGCCGTCGTGGCCCTCTCCCTGACCCTTCT
>JAHECE010000081.1 GCA_024641895.1 Actinomycetales bacterium | reverse complement strand
GCCGCGGCTGCCGCTGAGCGGGGCGCCGCCGATGCCGGCGGGCACCGGCCGTCGGAGCGGCCAGGACTCCTGGGACGCGTTGTCCAGGCATTTCAATGCGCTCGCCAGGGGCGAGTCCCCGCAATGATGCGACGAAACACGGCGTTGTCGGTCGCGTGCCGGCGATGTGCCCTCTAGGGTCCACCCAGCGTCCTCCACCAGGAGGCGTACCGCTCTAGGGGGAAGAGGGTCTACCTGTGTCTGTGAACCGCACCGAACTCGTGGCCGCCGTGGCCGAGAAGGCGTCGCTGACCAAGTCTCAGGCCGACGCCGCGCTGTCGGCTCTGCAGCAGGTCATCATCGAGGCCGTCGCCAACGGCGAAGCCGTGAAGTTCACCGGTCTGCTCAGCGTCGAGCGCGTGGACCGCGCCGCCCGCACGGGCCGCAACCCGCGCACCGGCGAGGAGATCAGCATCCCGGCGGGCTTCGGCGTGAAGCTCTCGGTCGGCAGCGCCCTCAAGAAGGCCGTCTCCAACTGATGTCAGCCCCTACGGCCCGCCCGCCTTGCCGGCGGCCCGATCGGGGAGGCCGGCGGATCGATCCGTACGGCTCCCGCGGGCCACTGGCGGGCGGGTCGTAGGATCGGCACATGGCAGCTTCTCAGCCCTACGGGCAGCCCGACGCACCGGCCGGACCGAGCACGCAGCCAGCAGGCAGCACCGACGTGCTCGAGCGGGAGGAGACCCGCGAGGCGATCGAGCCCGGCGACCACGAACGCTTTGCGCACTACGTGCGCAAGGAGAAGATCCTTGCCTCCGCGGTGAGCGGGCAGCCCGTCGTGGCGTTGTGCGGCAAGGTCTGGACGCCGACGCGAGACCCGAGCCGCTTCCCCGTCTGCCCCGCCTGCAAGGCGATCCTCGCGGGTATGCAGGGTGGCGGAGGCGACTCCGGCCAGGGCGGTGCGGGCAAGGGTGACTCCGGCCGAGGCGCCGGGGCCTGGTGACCGCCAGGCATCCCGCCCGCCCCGACCAGTCCCACTCCACGCTCGCCGCGGCCGCCCCGTCTCGGGCAGCCGCCTCTCACCTGCCTCCGGCCTTCCCGTCGCGAGCGCCGTGGGGTACGGCGGAGCGCCTGCGGGCGTGGCAGCGGGCGGCGCTCGAGGAGTACCGCCGTCGTGGTCCCCAGGACTTCCTCGCCGTGGCGACCCCCGGCGCGGGCAAGACGACGTTCGCTCTCCAGGTCGCGACCGACCTGCTCGCCGAGCGCGTCGTCCGGCGCGTCGCGGTGGTCACGCCGACCGAGCACCTCAAGACACAGTGGGCCGACGCCGCCGCTCGCGTGGGCATCAGGCTCGACCCGGCGTTCCGCAACGTTCAGGGCCGCCACGGCGCAGGCTTCGACGGCGTCGCGGTCACCTACGCGCAGGTCGCGGCCAACCCGGCGCTGCACCGCGCCCGCACCGAGGCCGGCCCCACCCTCGTCATCCTCGACGAGGTCCACCACGGCGGGGATGCCCTCAGCTGGGGCGACGCCATGCGCGAGGCGTTCGAACCGGCGACGCGGCGCCTGTCGTTGACGGGCACGCCGTTCCGGTCCGACACCTCCGCAATCCCGTTCGTCACCTATGCCCGGGACGCCGACGGGGTGCGCCGCTCTCGAGCGGACCACTCGTACGGGTACGGCGACGCGCTGCGCGACGGCGTCGTGCGGCCCGTCCTGTTCCTCTCGTATTCCGGCCAGATGCGCTGGCGCACCCGGGCCGGCGACGAGGTCAGTGCCCAGCTGGGCGAGCCGCTGACGCGGGACATGATCGGGCAGGCGTGGCGGACGGCGCTGGACCCCGCGGGTGACTGGATCCCTGCCGTCCTCGCGGCGGCCGACCGACGGCTCACCGAGGTCCGCCGACAGATGCCCGACGCCGGGGGCCTCGTCATCGCCACCGACCAGACCAACGCCCGGGCCTACGCCGCCCACCTGCGCCAGGTCACGGGCAAGCAGCCGGTCGTCGTCCTGTCCGACGACGCCGGCGCCTCGGCGCGCATCGAGGAGTTCGCCACGAACGAGGACCGCTGGATGGTCGCGGTCCGCATGGTGTCCGAGGGTGTCGACGTGCCGCGCCTCGCTGTCGGCGTGTACGCGACCTCGGCCTCGACGCCGCTCTTCTTCGCCCAGGCCGTCGGCCGGTTCGTCAGGGCCCGTCGTCGAGGCGAGACGGCGTCGATCTTCTTGCCGAGCGTCGCGCCCCTCCTGGCGCTGGCGGCCGGTCTCGAGATCGAGCGGGACCATGCCCTCGACCGGCCCGAGCCCGAAGGGAACGGCGCCGGGGCGGACGCGGCGGCGCCGGAGTCGGCCCTCCTCGCTGCGGCGAACCGCGCCGAGGCGGCGAGCAACGACCTCGCGCTGCCCGGCTTCGAGGCCCTTGACGCGCAGGCCTCGTTCGACCGCGTCCTCTTCGACGGGGGGGAGTTCGGCACGGGCGGCGAGGTCGGCTCCCAAGAGGAGGAAGACTTCCTCGGGATCCCGGGTCTGCTCGATGCCGACCAGGTCGCCGAGCTGCTCCGCTCGCGGCAGGCCGGCCAGCTCGCCGCCCGCAAGGCCGCGCTCGCGGCCGCCCCTGCTCCCGATGACCACCGCGTCCTGGCGGCGCTGCGCAAGGAGCTCGCCTCGCTGGTCGGGGCGTGGTCGAGGCGCAGCGGCCAGCCGCACGGTGTGGTGCACACGGAGCTGCGTCGCAAGGCCGGCGGACCGGAGGTCGCGCTCGCGGGTGCGGCGGAGCTCCAGGCGCGGATAGACCTGCTCAGGCAGTGGTTCGCGAAGCCGCGGTGAGCACCTCGCGGCTGCGGGGTCGAGGCCCCGGGGCTGCTGACCGCCAGGCGAAGTCGGCGGTCGTGCGGTGTGCTGCCCCGGAGGATGGCGGACCGGTCGCGGATACGCTTTGACCATGTCTGCGGTCGAGCTCGAGCAGGTCGCCGAGGAGCAGGCCGCGTCGGCCCTCGGCGCCCCCTGGGTGACGATCGTGTGGAACGACCCGGTGAACCTGATGAGCTACGTGACGTACGTCTTCCAGACCTACTTCGGGTACCCGCGCGAGAAGGCGGAGCGGCTCATGCGCCAGGTCCACCACGAGGGCCGCAGCGTCGTCAGCACCGGCCCGAAGGAGAAGATGGAGACCGACGTCCAGGCCATGCACTCGTACGGCCTGTGGGCGACCCTGCAACGCTCGGGAGGCTCGTAGTGCGGGGCTTCGTCCCGGTCGGCGGGCACTACGTCGCCACCCTCGACAGGGTCGAGCGTCGGATCCTGGCGGGTGCCGTCGCGGACACGGCCGAGCTGCTCGGCGTGCGCCTGACCGATCTCGCCGTCCCGGAGCCGGGGCCCACCGACCCGCTCGGTGAGGTCACGTGGACCGCCGCCGCATCGACGGTCCCGAGCGACCCGGCTCTGGCCCGACTGCTTCCCCCGGCAAGCCGGGACGACGACGAGCTGGCCGCCGAGTTCCGCCGCCTGACGGAGGGCGACCTGCGCCAGGGCAAGGTGGAGAACCTCCGGATCGTGTGGTCCGGTCTTCTCGGTCCGGCGGGGTCGCTCCTCGTGCCCCGCGGCGCCGCGCCGCGATGGGCCTCCGCGCTCAGCGACGTCCGCCTCGTGCTCGCCACCCGGCTGGACATCGAGACCGACGAGGACGCCGAGGCCGTTCACGACCTCGCGATGGGCGACCACGACGGCTCGTCCGGTCGCGGCGGGGATGGTGCGGAGACGAGCGAGACCGAAGAGCTGCGAGAAGCCCTGGCCACGCTCTACGTCGCGCTCACCTGGCTCCAGGAGTCCCTCGTCAGCGCGATGCTCGATGCTGCGGGGCAGTAGGCCGCGTGACGCACGACACCCGGCGAGACCGCACGATGCGGTACGTCGCGGGCTAGGCTGCCTGGCGTGAGTGACGCGCCGATCGGGATCTTCGACTCCGGGGTCGGGGGGCTGACGGTCGCCCGCGCCGTGCTGGACCAGCTGCCGCACGAGTCGATCACGTACATCGGTGACACGGCCAACGGGCCGTACGGACCGCTGCCGATCGCCGAGGTCCGCGCCCACGCCCTCGCGATCATGGACCGGCTCGTCGACTCCGGGGTGAAGCTTCTGGTCATCGCCTGCAACTCGGCGTCGGCCGCTGTGCTTCGAGACGCGCGCGAGCGGTACACGCTCGGCGTCGGCGTCCCGGTGGTCGAGGTGATCCAGCCGGCGGTCCGGCGCGCCGTGCACGCGACCCGGTCGGGACGCGTCGGCGTGATCGGGACCACGGCCACCGTCACCTCCGGGGCCTACGAGGACGCCTTCGCCGCCGCGACGCACCTCGACCTCACGCTGATGGCGTGCCCGCGGTTCGTGGAGTTCGTCGAGCGCGGCGTGACGTCCGGGCCCGAGCTCCTCGAGGTCGCCCACCTGTACCTCGACCCGGTGCGGGAGGCCGACGTCGACACCCTCGTGCTCGGCTGCACGCACTACCCGCTGCTCACCGGCGCCATCGCCTACGTCATGGGGGAGGGCGTGACCCTCGTCTCCAGCGCCGAGGAGACGGCGAAGGACGTGTACCGCACCTTGGTCGCCCACGGCCTGTCGCGGGACGTCGGTACGCCCGACGTCGAGCACCGGTTCCTGGCCACGGGCGACCCGGAGGCCTTCGCCACCCTGGCTCACCGGTTCCTCGGGCCGGAGGTCGCGCGGGTCCTGCAGGCCGACGCGCAGACGCTGGCCCTGCGATGAGGCTCACGACCGTCGGCTGCTCCGGCTCGATGTCCGGGCCGCGCTCGGCCGCCTCCACGTACCTCGTCCAGGCTGAGGACGAGACGGGCCGCACCTGGAACCTCTGCGTGGACCTCGGCCCCGGCGGGCACGGCGCCCTGATGGAGCACCTCGATCCCCGCGAGCTCGACGGGCTCCTCTTCTCGCACCTGCACCCGGACCACATGGCCGACGTCGTCAGCCTCCAGGTCTACCTGCGATACCACCCCGAGGGGGAGAGCGGTCCGCTGGAGACCTGGGGCCCCGTCGGCACCGCCCAACGCATCAGCGACGTCTGCTGGATCCCGGACTGGGCCGAGCTGCAGGGGCAGTTCACGGTCCGCGAGCACACCCCCGGCCAGGCCGTCTCGATCGGGCCGTTCCGGATCGAGGCCGTCCCGGTGCGCCACCCGGTGCCCGCTTTCGGCTTCCTCATCGAGGGGCCGAGCGAGTCTCGGGGCGAGGCCGCCCGGATCGCCTACACGGGAGACACCGACTCCTGCCCCAGCGTCGCGCGGCTGGCCGACGGCGCCGACCTCCTGCTGTGCGAGGCGTCCTTTCAGGAAGGCCGCGAAGACTTCGTGCGCGGCATCCACCTGACCGGGCTGCGGGCCGGTGAGCTCGCCGCGGCCGCGTCCGGCCCGGAGTGGGACGACGACGGCGCCCCGCGCCGCCCGGTGGGTGGGCTCGTCCTCACGCACCTTCCGCCGTGGACGGATCCGGACGTGATCCTGGCCGAGGCGCGCTCCGTCTACGCCGGACCGATCGACATCGCGTCGCCCGGTGGCCGCTGGAGCGTGTGAGACTCGTCGCACCTCCGCGCGAAACGGCCGGTGAGGGGTAGCCGAGTGGCGGACGCCCGGACCGAGGTCCGGCCGTGGGCACTACCTTGCTCGGTATGACTGACCCACGTGCGGCCGCCTCGGCACCCCCCGTGACGCGTGTCGAGGCGAGCGACGAGATGCCCGGCCCCCTTCGCGCCGACGTGCGCCTGCTCGGTGAGCTGCTGGGCCAGGTGCTGCAGGAGTACGGCGGACCCGAGCTGCTCGGCGATGTCGAGCGGCTCCGCGCCGTCACCATCCACGCCCACGGTGACGCCGGCGAGAGTGCCCTCGAGCACGCCGAGGAGATCGTGGCGGGCTTCGCCCCTACCCGGGCTGAGGAGGTCGCGAGGGCCTTCACCTGCTACTTCCACCTGGTCAACCTGGCCGAGGAGTACCACCGGGTCCGCGCCCTGCGGTCCAGGGGCTGGGGCGAGACGGGCAAGACCGAGGAATCGCTCCCCTCAGCACTGAGGGCCCTGGCCGCCGAGGTCGTCGAGGACGAGGCCGCGCGCCGGCTCTCCGAGATCGAGTTCCGGCCGGTCCTGACGGCGCACCCCACCGAGGCTCGTCGCCGTGCGGTCGCCTCCGCGATCCGCCGCATCTCCCTGCTGCTCGCAGAGCGGGACGACGTCCGCCTCGGTGAGGCGGCGCTGGCCGCGAACAAGCGCCAGCTGCTCGCCGAGATCGACGGGCTCTGGCGCACGGCGCAGCTGCGCACCGACAAGCCGTCGCCCCTGGACGAGGTGCGCACCGCCCTCGGCATCTTCGACGAGACGCTCTTCGACGTCCTGCCCCGGGTCTACCGGCGCCTCGACGACTGGCTGCTGGGCGACAGCGCCGGCATCGCGAAGCCGCAGGCGCCACCGTTCGTCCGGATGGGCAGCTGGATCGGTGCGGACCGGGACGGCAACCCCTTCGTCACCGCGGAGGTGACCCGCGCCGCAGCGGAGATCGCCTCGGTGCACGTGCTGATCGGCTACGAGAAGGTCGCGGCGCGGCTGGCCCGCACCATGACTCAGGACGACGCGCTGACCCCCGCCTCCGCCGAGCTGGAGGAGCTGTGGGCGAAGCATGCGGCGATGCTGGGCTCCGCGCGGGCGGACCACATCATGGTCCGGTCCCACCGTGAGTCCTACCGGCGCTCGCTCTTCGCGATCGAGGCGCGCGTCATCGACACCCGACTCGGCGGACCGCTGGCATACGCCGGTCCGGACGAGCTCCTCGCCGAGCTCGAGGTGCTGCAGCGCGCGTTCCTGGCCGCGGGGGCCCCCCGGGCCGCGTACTCCGACCTGCAGCACCTGATCTGGCAGGTCCAGACGTTCGGTTTCCACCTCGCAGAGCTGGAGGTGCGCCAGCACTCGCAGGTCCACGCCGAGACCCTGGCCGCCATCGAGGCGGCTCGGGGCGGCAGCGAGCGCCTCGACGACCGCAGCACCGAGGTGCTCGAGGTCTTCCGCGTGATGGCCGAGCTGCAGGAACGCTTCGGCTCGGACGTGTGCCGCCGGTACATCGTGTCGTTCACGACGGCGGCGTCGGACATCGCAGCCGTGTACGCCCTGGCTCGGCACGCCGTGGGCGACCGGGGCGACTCCTTCGAGCTCGACGCGATCCCCCTCTTCGAGACCTTCGCCGATCTCAACGCGAGCGTCGACGTCCTCGAGGGCATGATCGAGCTCCCCGAGGTCCAGGACCGGCTCGCCCGGACGGGACGCCGGCTCGAGGTCATGCTGGGCTACTCGGACTCATCCAAGGACGTCGGCCCGGTCTCGGCCATCCTCGCGCTGTACGACGCGCAGCGACGGATCGCCGAGTGGGCGCAGCGCCACGACCTGCGGCTGACCCTCTTCCACGGCCGTGGCGGGGCGCTCGGTCGCGGCGGCGGCCCCGCCAACCGCGCGGTGCTCGCCCAGCCCCCGGGCTCCGTCGACGGGCGGTTCAAGCTCACCGAGCAGGGCGAGGTCATCTTCGCCCGTTACGGCAACCCGGACATCGCAGCCCGGCACATCGAGCAGGTCGCGGCGGCCACGCTGCTCGCCTCCGCGCCGTCCACCGAGGCGCGGACCTCGGGGGCAGCGCTGCGCTACGCGGATCTCGCCGCGGTTCTGGACGAGGCGAGCCGCGCCCGCTACCACTCGCTCGTGAAGTCCGAGGGCTTCGCGCAGTGGTTCGCACAGGTGACACCGCAGGAGGAGATCGGCCTGCTCGCGATCGGCTCGCGCCCCGCGCGGCGTGGGCTGTCCGTCTCGTCGCTCGAGGACCTGCGGGCGATCCCGTGGGTCTTCGCGTGGACGCAGGCCAGGGTCAACCTCACCGGCTGGTTCGGGCTCGGCACGGCGCTGGCAGCCGTGGGCGACGTCGAGCGGCTCCGGGCGGCCTACCAGGACTGGCCGCTCTTCGCCACGATGATCGACAACGTCGAGATGTCCCTGTCGAAGACCGACCCGCGGATGGCAAGCCGCTACCTGGCGCTGGGCGACCGCGACGACCTCGCCGGCCTCATCCTCGACGAGATGAACCTCACCACGCAGTGGGTGCTGTCAGTCACCGGTCAGGAGCGGCTGCTGGCCGGGCGGCGCGTGCTCGGCCGGGCGGTGCAGCTGCGCAACCCCTACATCGACGCGCTCTCGCTGATCCAGCTCCGCGCCCTGCGCGGCCTGCGGGCCAAGCCGGGCCCGAACGGTCGGGTCGAGGACGCCGTCGAGCTGCACCGCCTTCTGCTGCTCAGCGTGAACGGGCTCGCCGCGGGCCTGCAGAACACCGGATGACGGGGGAGACGACGACGATGACGACGACGACGACAGGCCTGCGCGCGGACGGCCGCCAGCCCGACGAGCTGCGCCCGATCCGCTTCACCCGCGGGTGGCTCGACAACGCCGAGGGCAGCGTGCTGGTCGAGTTCGGCGGCACCCGAGTGCTCTGTGCGGCGTCCTTCACCGTGGGCGTGCCCCGCTGGCGCAAGGGGTCGGGCCAGGGCTGGGTCACCGCGGAGTACGCGATGCTGCCGCGGGCGACCAACACCCGCAGCGACCGGGAGTCGGTCCGCGGGCGCCTCGGCGGTCGCACGCACGAGATCTCGCGGCTGATCGGCCGCTCGCTGCGTGCCGTCGTCGACGTCTCGGCCTTGGGTGAGAACACGATCGTGCTGGACTGCGACGTGCTCCAGGCCGACGGCGGCACCCGGACGGCGGCCATCACCGGTGCGTACGTCGCGCTCGCCGACGCCATCTCCTGGGCGCAGCGCTCCGGCGTCCTGGCGCCGCGGGCGAGCGTGCTGCGCGACTCGGTGGCGGCGGTCAGCGTCGGCATCGTCGGCGGCCGGCCCGTGCTCGACCTGCCCTACCCGGAGGACGTCGCCGCGGAGACGGACATGAACGTCGTCGTGACGGGCTCCGGTGCCTTCGTCGAGGTCCAGGGCACGGCCGAGGGCGCGCCCTTCGACCGGGCCGAGCTCGACTCGCTGCTCGACCTCGCGCTCACCGGCACGAGCCGGCTGGCAGGGCTGCAGCGCGCCGCGCTGGCGACGGAGCCGACGGGGCTTCGCGGGGCCGACGCCCCCGGACGCACATGAGTCCCCGGCTCGTCCTCGCGAGCCATAACGCGCACAAGCTCCGCGAGGTGCGGCAGATCCTCGTGGCCGCAGCGCCGGGGATCGACCCGGAGGACATCGTCGCTGCGCCGGAGATGGGCGCCGACGAGCCGGTGGAGGACGGTGCGACCTTCGCCGAGAACGCCCTGATCAAGGCCCGGGCGCTCGCGGCCCACACTCACCTGCCCGCGATCGCGGACGACTCGGGGCTCGCCGTCGACATCCTCGGCGGTGCGCCGGGGATCTTCTCGGCGCGCTGGTGCGGGCGGCACGGTGACGACCGCGCCAACCTGGAGCTGCTGCTCGCGCAGCTCGCCGATGTCCGGGCCGAGCACCGCGCCGCGGGCTTCGTCTGCGCGGCCGCGCTCGTGCTGCCGGACGGCACCGAGGTCGTGGAGCACGGGCAGCTGCGCGGCCGGCTCCTGACGGCGCCCCGGGGGGACGGCGGCTTCGGCTACGACCCGATCCTGCAGCCCGAGGGGCAGCCGGCCGGCGACGAACGCTCCTGCGCCGAGCTCAGCCCGGCCGAGAAGAACGCGATCAGTCACCGGGGCAAGGCCTTCCGGGCGCTGACCCCGCGCATCGTCGAGGCGCTCGCGGGTCGCGGCTAGCGCGCCGGGGCGTCCGGAGCAGTCGGTGACCTCAGGGGTCGGTGGCCCTCAGTAGCGGCCGGTGTAGGCCAGCGCGCCGCGCAGCAGCGCCGCGTGACCGGGCACCATCTCCGCCTGGATGTCGGGCTCGAGGATCTCGTCCGGTGTCAGCCAGGCGAGGTCGAGCGCGTCCTGCTGCGGCTGGCAGTCGCCGTCGACCGGGACCACGTAGGCCAGGGAGACCGCGTGCTGGCGCGGGTCGTGGAATGCCGTGACCCCAGGGGTGGGGAAGTACTCGGCGACGGTGAACGGCTGGGGTGCCACCGGGAGCCGGGGGAGGCACACGGGCCCCAGGTCCTTCTCCAGGTTGCGCAGCAGCGCGTCGCGGATCCGCTCGTGGTAGAGCACGCGGCCCGAGACGAGCGCGCGCGAGAGACCGCCGGCGCGGTCGGCTCGCAGCAGCAGCCCGATCTGGGCGACGTTGCCCGCGCCGTCGACGCGCACGGGCACCGCCTCGACGTAGACGATCGGCAACTTGCGCCGAACCCACTCGAGCCGGTCGGGGGGCAACCACCCGCTGACATCGTCCTGAGAGACCTCACTCACGCAGGCAGTTCTACCGTGTCCGGGCCTGCGGAGGCCAAACGTGCGCGAGGCGGGAATCGAACCCGCACGCCCGAAGGCACCAGGACCTAAACCTGGCGCGTCTGCCTGATTTCGCCACTCGCGCGTAGGGCAGAGCCTAGTCAGAACGGCCCATGACTCTCTGCACGGTGTGTCCTAGCGTCGCAAGAGTGCGGGGGAACGTGTTCCGGCGAGCCGCGACGGTGCTGGTGGGCGGCTCCCTCGTCGCGCTCGGAGCGGTCGGCGCGGCGCCCGCCGCGGCCCCGGGCGCGGCTCTGGGCGCGGCTCTGGGCGCGGCTCTGGGCGCGGGTCTGAGCGCGGCTCTG
>JAHECE010000295.1 GCA_024641895.1 Actinomycetales bacterium | reverse complement strand
GACGGCGGCGCCGGCCTCGACCCGGGTCACGGTCCGCAGGCGTCCGGCCAGGTAGTCGGGCACCTCGCGCGGGTCCAGCCCGGCCTGAAGCGCAGGCTCGAGCCCGGCCGACTGGGTGTGGGAGCCCGTCGGCAGGCGAGCGTCGGCGAGGAGCACGAGGGCAAGCTCGGCGATACCTGCCCGCTCAGCGCCGCCAGGAACGCGGGGCCCGGCGCCGCGGTCGGCACCCCAGCCGTCGCCCCCGTCGCCGTCCGGCACGGCCGTGTCGGAGGTCACCGATCAGAACATCGAGTAGAGCTGAGCGAGCGGCAACCACTCGGCAGGCGCGGGCACGATCCGCTCTCCGTCGACGTCGATCTCGAACGTCTCCGGGTTCACCTCGATCCTCGGCAGCACGTCGTTGTTGCGCATCTGCGCCTTGCCGACGCCACGGGTGTCCGCGACGCCCACCAGCTCGCGGCGCAGGCCGAGCCGTCCGGCGAGCCCGTCGTCGATCGCCTCCGGCGCGACGAAGCTGACCGAGACGTCCGCACCGACGGCGTCGGCCAGGGCCGGACGCATCAGCACCGGCTGCGGCGAGGGGATCGAGGCGTTCGGGTCACCGAGGGCGCCCCAGACGAGCGCGCCACCCTTGATGACCACCGAGGGCCGCACCCCGAAGAACTTCGGCTCCCACAGCACGAGGTCCGCGAGCTTGCCGGGCTCGACCGACCCCACCTGGCCGTCGATCCCGTGGGCGATCGCGGGGTTGATCGTGTACTTGGCGACGTACCGGCGGGCCCGCTCGTTGTCCGCCGGCATCGAGGCGCCCAAGGACCCGCGCCGGTCCTTCATGACGTGCGCGACCTGCCAGGTGCGGGTGATGACCTCGCCGATGCGCCCCATCGCCTGGGAGTCCGACGACGTCATCGACAGGGCGCCGATGTCGTGCAGCACGTCCTCCGCCGCGATCGTGGTCGCGCGGATCCGCGACTCGGCAAAGGCCAAGTCCTCCGCCACCCGAGGGTTCAGGTGGTGGCAGACCATGAGCATGTCGAGGTGCTCGGCCACCGTGTTCACGGTGTGCGGCAGCGTCGGGTTGGTGGAACCCGGGAGCACATAGGGCTCCCCCGCGATCTTCAGGATGTCCGGCGCATGTCCGCCGCCCGCACCCTCGGCGTGGAAGGCGTGGATGGACCGGCCGCGGATCGCCGCAAGCGTGGACTGGAGGTAGCCGGCCTCGTTGAGGGAGTCCGAGTGCAGGGCGACCTGCAGGCCCCAGCGCTCCGCTCCCATGAGCGCGGTGTCGATCGCAGCCGGCGTCGAGCCCCAGTCCTCGTGCACCTTGAAGCCGCCGGCACCCGCGAGGGCCTGCTCCGCCAGCCCCTCGAGGCTGACGGTGTTGCCCTTGGCGAGGAGCAGCACGTTGACCGGAAGGGCGTCCAGGCTGCGGTGGATGCTGCGCAGGTGCCAGGCACCCGGCGTCACGGTCGTCGCCTTGGTGCCCTCGGACGGCCCGGTGCCGCCGCCGAAGATCGTGGTCAGGCCGGTCGCGACCGCCTCGACGACCTGCGACGGCGAGATGAGGTGGACGTGCGGGTCGATCCCACCGGCGGTGAGGATCTTGCCCTCGCCGCTGATGACATCAGTGCTCGGTCCGATGTGCAGGCCCGGGTGGATCCCGTCGGAGATGTCCGGGTTGCCGGCGCGGCCGAGGGCGACGATCCGGCCGTCCCGGATCCCGACGTCGGCCCGCACGATGCCCCACCAGTCGAGGACGACGGCGCCCGTGATCACCGTGTCCAGCGCGCCCGCCGCACGTGTGGTGACGCCCTGGGCCATCGACTCCCGGATCGACTTGCCGCCGCCGAAGACCGCCTCGTCGCCCCCGATGACCCGGTCTTCCTCCACCTCGATCCAGAGGTCGGTGTCGCCGAGTCTGACCTGGTCGCCCGTGGTCGGGCCGTACAGAGCGGCGTACTCCGCTCGCGAGATCTCAACCATCGAGCGCACCGCCGTCCGTCTTGTCCCGCTGGATGCCGGGGACGCGGCGCAGCCCGCGCAGCGCCACCGCCACGACCGAACGCGACGCACCCGGCTCGAAGCGCCGGGAGGTGCCGGCAGGGATGTCGAGGCGGAAACCGAGCGCCGCCTCGCGGTCGAACTCCAGCGCGACGTTCGCGTCCGGCAGGTGCAGGTGCGAGCCGATCTGGACGGGCCGGTCGCCCGTGTTGAGGATGACGAGCTCGATCCGCTCGCCCGGGCCACGGTCCGCGTTGAGCGTGATCGTGCCCTCACGCACCCGGATCGCGCCCGGGCCGTCGTGCGCCGCGCTCACCATGACTGACTCCTCGCCGTGGGCCGGCCGATCACGAGATCGGCTCGTGGATCGTCACGAGCTTGCGACCGTCGGGGAAGGTCGCCTCCACCTGGACGTCCGGCAGCATCTCGGCCACGCCGTCCATCACGTCGTCACGGCTGAGCACCGAGCGGCCCGCGACCATCAGGTCCGGCACGGAGCGACCCTCGCGGGCTCGCTCGATGACCCAGGTGCTCAGCAGCGCGACGGTCTCCGGGTAGTTGAGCTTCACGCCCCGGGCGAGCCGGTCCCGCGCCACCATGCCCGCGACCGCGAGCAGCAGCTTCTCGCCCTCTGCTGGGGTGATGTGCATCGTTCCTCCTACCGGGCGCCGGGCATCGCCGCTCGACCCGATCGTGCCCCCGGCGTGTTTCGGGGGTGTGACCGCACCCTATCCGCCGCCCCTGACAGCCCGGCGAGACAAGCACGAAGGGCGGCACACCCGGGGGTGTGCCGCCCTTCGCGACGATCCGTCAGAGCCGGACGTCAGGGGTGGGAGGGGCTCAGAAGCCCATGCCGCCCATGTCGTCGCCGCCGCCGCCAGGCATCGCCGGAGCCTTCTCC
>JAHECE010000080.1:8507-10832 GCA_024641895.1 Actinomycetales bacterium | reverse complement strand
AGCTGGCGCCGTCGCCGCCGATGGTGAGCACGGTGGGCAGCAGCGCGAGCTCCTCGGGTGTGAGGTGCTCCCAGGAGAGCATGCGCAGCGCCTTCTCGTGGACGGCCGGGTCGTAGGCGTCGACGAGCTCCAGCCGAGCCAGCCGCAGAGCGCGGACGTCGGGGACCTCTTGCGCACAGATGCCCTCGAAGATCCCCTTGGCCAGCGGCTGCGCGTCCTGGAACAGGCTGTTCACCCAGGGGTCGACGTAGGAGTTGAAGGGCATCGTGGAGGCGTACACGCTGCTGCACCCCGTCGAGTTCGCGACCACGGTCGAGGCCGGGCCGTTCCCGGTGGGCCCGCCCTCGTACAGGTACAGCCGCTTCTCCAGGGTCGCGATGATCGAGTCGATCCGCGCCCGGCGCTCGCCGTCGTCGGCGTTCACCGAGTCGCGCTTGGCCTGCAGCTGCGCCAGGACCGAGTCCAGCTCGCGCAGGTGCGCGCGCCGGCGCTCGTCCCCCAGGGCGTGGCTCGTGGACATCACGAGGCGGATCGCGGTCACCTCGCCGCAGCCCCGGCAGCCGCCGTGGCCGCCCGTGGTCGCGTAGAAGTTGGACCGGTCGAGCATGAGTCGCTTGATGTCGCCGCCTGGCCTCGTCGAGCCCTCGACGAACCGCCCGGGGGTGTTGGGGAGCGCGCTCATGAACGCGAACCGGTCCTGCAGCCCCTTCAGGACGTCCATGTCCTGCTCGAGCGGGGTCAGGGCACCGGGGCCGCAGACGTCGACGCACTCCAGGCAGCCGGTGCACTTCCACGGGTCGATCGTCGCCGCGAAGAGCCCGCCGGTACCGGGGACGGCCTTCTCCATGGCGTCGAAGAAGGGCCGGGTGCGGGCCACGGGGAACGTCGCCAGCGCGGCCACGAGCTTCTCGACGTTGCGGGCGAACGCGGGTCCCGCGTCCACCAGCGCCGCAGCGGCGTCGGCCACCAGCTCGTGGAAGGCCCGCGGAGACTTCTCGGCGCGGTAGGCCTCCCGTACCCGCTCGGACAGCCCGTAGACCTGTGCGCGCAGCGCCTCGCGCTGCGCCTCGGTGGCGTCGATCTGCTTGATGCCGGCGAGGATCAGGTCGTGGATCTCGTGCACCGTGTTGGGGATGGCCGCGTCGGGGCACGCGAGAGCGCACTCCATGCAGCCGGTGCACAAGGCGACGTCGAGCTCGGGGACGGTCCGGCGGAAGATGCCCTTGTCCTTGGCCGCGGCCGTGCCGGGCGGCATGAACAGCCCGGCACCCGGGAACACCGGCGCCTCGCCGATGGTGCCCTCACGGAACGGGCGAGCCGCGATGTCCTCGTAGTACGCCGGGTCGAAGAGCCCGCTCGAGGCTGCCGCGGTGGTGCTGGGGCACATCGCCGCCGAGACGGCGACGTCGCGCAGGAGCGTGTGCGGCGCGGCCTCGGCGTCGAGGCCGACGAACTGCGGCGCGTCGTAGTCGACGACCCGGGTGGCCTCGATGCCGTCCCGGATGACGGCCATGTTGCCCTCGACGACCGCGTCGCCCTTGCTGCCGAACTTCTTGAGGATCTGGGCGTGGACCTTGGCCAGGATCACCTCCGGTGAGGCTCCCGCGGCCACCCGGTCGACGTGCGCGGCAACGGCACCGATGAACGCGATGCCCATCATCCGGGTCTCGAGATCGCTGGTCGGGGCGTGCGCCTTGGCCACGCTGAAGGCATCGACGACCAGAAGGCGGATCTTCTTCTCGCGGATGGTCCTGCGGGCGTACCGCGGGAGCTCTCGCCAGACCTCCTCGTTCGAGAGGTTGGACTGCAGGATGAAGGTCCCCCCCGAGACCAGGCCCTTGAGCGGGTTGGTGTGGATGAAGGCCTGGTGATCCGGCGAGATCACCACCTCGACGTCCTCGAGGTCGGCGTTGGTGATCAGGACCGGCTCTGGGCTCAGGGTGATGTAGTAGTTCGTGGGCGCCCCGCTCTTCTCCGAGCCGTACTTCGGCGCGGACTTGGAGTGCATGCCCAGGACGCCGGCCAGGATGTCGGTGAGCAGCTTGCCCGTGGCGATCGTGCCGTAGCCGCCCACGGAGTGGAACCGGATGCGCATCGCCGAGGCGGGCAGCAGGACGGGGTTGGGCTCGGTCTGCAGCGCCATCAGCTCGGTCTCCGGGTACGCCAGGCGCAGCCGGTCCTGCACCTCGGCCAGGTGGCCGGTGGACGTCGAGTCGAAGAACTGGGAACCGAGGTAGACCAGCGGCGCCGGGGAGCCCGTGGCCATGTGCCGGAAGGCGGCGACGAGGTGCCTCGGCTGGAGGTCGTGGCCGCCGAGCCCGAAGA
>JAHECE010000080.1:0-8497 GCA_024641895.1 Actinomycetales bacterium | reverse complement strand
CACCGCGCGGACGTCGTCGGCCACCGAGCCGAGGCCGACCATCACGTAGTCGGCGTCCTCGCAGTCGTAGGTGTGCACGGGCGAGTAGTCGCGGCCCGTCAGCGCGGAGTACTCGTCCATCGCCTGGCGCACGAGGGCCGGCACGGCGCTCGCGAAGTGGGTGCGGTGGTCGACGGAGCCGGCCTGGAAGTCCGGCTGGTTCTGCACCGGGCCGGTCAGGCCGGGGTTGTGGACGTCGACGAGGGCCGGGACCGTCTGACGGGTCCCCTTCTCGAACGCACCCGTCCACTGGCGACGCCACTGGCCGTGCAGGTCCGCGGGCACCCAGCCCAGGGTCTGGCCCACCAGCTCGCCGGCGTTGTCCTGCTCGACCCGCTCCGCGGCGTCCTCGAGCCAGGACCGCAGGGCCGCGGCGTCCTCGGCGTCGACGTCGACCCGGTGGCGCTCGAGGTACTGCTCCAGCTGGAACACGCGCCCCTTGGCGCCGAAGAGCAGCTCCTGCGCGAGCGTCGGGGCCTTGATGCGGCCGGCAGGGTCGCCGAGGTACTCACGCAGCAGCTCGGGCTCGGGCAGGCGCGCCTCGCTCAGCATGTGGCTGGTGGAGAACCCGTCCATGGCGTTGGCCACGGGGATCAGCGACAGCGCCGACGCCCGGTAGGCGATCGCGGCGAGGTCGGCCGCCTCCTGCGGGTTCGAGCCGAAGAGGATCGTGTAGCCCGAGGAGAGCAGGGCGTACACGTCGTCGTGGCCGGCCATCACGTTCAGGGAATGCTTCGAGACCACGCGGGCGGCGACCTGCAGCACGAAGCCGCCGATCTTCTTGCCGACCGTCACGTAGTGCGACTCCATCGCGTAGAGCACACCCTGGCTGGACGAAGCGTTCGAGATGAACTGCCCGCCGGTCAGCGCCGCGCCCAGCGCGCCGCTCTGCGCCGAGTGCTCACCCTCGGGCTCGAAGAAGAACGGATGCCTGCCCCACACGTTGACGCCGCCGTCGGCGCGCGCCGCCTCGTAGAGCTCGGAGATCTCCGTCGACGGGGTGATGGGGTACCCGATGACCCCGCCGCACACGTGCTTCATCACGTGGGCGACCGCGCCGTTTCCGTTGGTGACCGCGGAAACGCCGGGGTACGTGGGCTGCTGAGCTGTCATGGTGCCTGTCCCGTTCGGCAGATGGACAAGAGGCGGACGCGCAGCTGCGGGTCTCGCCGGCCCGGGATCGGCATGGACAGCTGCCGACCCCGATCGACGACGACGTCGCACCTGGGAGCGGCCACTCGGCTGGCGGGCGGACGCCAATCACATGATCCGTTCACGGTTACGGCGGAATCAGGGACTTCGGTCCGGTCCGGGCCGGCTCGACGACGGGTTCACTTCCCGCAGGCGCGCGCTCGCGGGAGGAGTTTCCCGGGGAAGCGCTGCGCCGGCCGAGCCTCGGTGCTCCACTGTTACCTGCCCGCCGAGGAGGTCGGCGGAGACCCCGAGCAAGGAGAACTGATGACCAGCGTCACCATCCTGGGATCCGGCCTCATGGCCAAGGCCATCGGCACCCGCATCCTGGCCGGCGGCGGTTCGGTCCAGGTGCTCGACCTCGAGCCAGGGCCCGCCGAGGCGCTCGCAGCCGAGCTGGGCGCCGACGTCACCTCGGGCACGATCGGTGACGACCTGACGGGCGACCTCGTGGTGCTCGCCGTGCCGTACACGGCTGCGGTCCCCCTCGTCCAGCAGTACGGCGACCGCCTGGCCGGCAAGGTCGTGGTCGACATCAGCAACCCGGTAGACATGTCGACCTTCGGCGGCCTGGTGACACCGGCCGGCACCTCCGCCGCAGAAGAGGTCGCGGCCGCGGCGTCCGAGGGCGTCCGCGTGGTCAAGGCGTTCAACACGACGTTCGCGGGACCCCTGCTCGCCGGCAAGGTCGCGGGCCAGCCGCTCGACATCTTCATCGCCGGTGACGACGAGGACGCCCGCAGGTCGGTCGCAACCCTCGCGCGCCGCGGCGGCATGCGACCGATCGAGGTCGGCGACCTGAAGCGCGCCCGGGCGCTCGAGTGGCTCGGGCTGCTGCACATCACCATGCAGTTCACCCGGGGCACCGAGTTCGCGAGCGCGATCAAGATCATCAGCTAGGCGAGCTCGCCTACCCTCGGCGACCCGCGCTTCGACGCCGCCACCGGACGATTCAGAGGCACCGTCGCCGCGGCGCGGACAGGGGGAAGCGAGGATCTCGACCTGAAAGTAACCGACGCGCTGCCGGGGGGTTGGCCGTGCGGCCAGGCGCCGAGCAGCGCGAATGGGGCGACCACGACGGCGACGCCGGCGGCGACGGGCCGCCAGAGCGGCAAGGCGATTCGCCTCTTACTCGAGGCGCGGGGATTACTCGTCAGGGGAATGAATGACCGGAGAGAGTGCGCCCGAAGTCACCGTGGTCGTGCCGACGTTCAACGAGGCCCCGAACGTGGCCGAGCTCGTGCGACGCGTCGCCCTCGCCTCGCGGGACGCCGCCGTCGAAGTCCTCTTCGTCGACGACTCGTCGGACAACACGCCGGCGGTGGTTCGTGACGTCGCCGCGACGGCCCCGGTCCCGGTGCGGCTCATCCACCGGGACCGGCCCGTCGGCGGACTCTCGGGCGCGGTCGTGGCCGGCTTCCGGGCGAGTGAGGCGACATGGTGCGTCGTCATGGACGGTGATCTCCAGCACCCGCCCGAGATCCTGCCCGACCTCATCGACCGTTGCCGGGCAGGCGATGTCGACGTCGTCGTCGCCTCGCGATACATCGACGACGGGAGCGGCGCCGGTCTCGCCGGTGCGGTGCGTCGCCTTGTCTCGGCCGCGTCCACGATGCTGTCGCGGGCGATGTTCCCGGTGCGGCTGCGCAGCTGCTCGGACCCGATGACGGGCTACTTCATCGTCCGTCGCGGGGCGCTCGGCCTCGCGCAGCTCCAACCCCGTGGGTTCAAGATCCTGCTCGAGATCCTCACCCGCAATGAGCTGCGCGTCGCGGAGATCCCCTTCGTCTTCGGCGCCAGGTATGCGGGCGAGTCGAAGGCGAACCTCAGCCAGGGACTGCACTTCTTGCTGCAGGTCGCGTCCCTGCGGTTCGGCCGGATGTCTCGCTTCGCGATCGTCGGCGCGGTCGGCGCACTGGTCAACATCGCCATGGTCGCGCTGCTCACGTCCATGGGCGTCGGGTACGTCGTTGCCGCCGTGGCCGCCGCCGAGCTGACGATCATCGGCAACTTCCTCCTCCAGGAGCGCCTCGTCTTCCGCGAGCTACGCGAGGAGGGCAAGAGCTGGGTCCACAGGTTCGCGCAGTCGTTCAGCTTCAACACCGCCGAGACCGCGCTTCGGCTCCCGGTCGTGATGCTCTTCGTCGAGACGATGCACCTGGCGGCCGCCGTCGCGACGGCGATCACGCTCTTGGCCGCGTTCCTCCTACGGTTCACCTTCCACTCGCGAGTGGTCTACCGGCCCCGGGCGAGCCGCCGGCGTGAACGCCTGGAGGCGAGACCGATCCGGTCACGCCCTGACCCAGCCCGCGTGCACCGCGACCCCGGCGCCGCACAGGGGATCTGAGAAACCCCGTCCGAGCGGTCTGGGTCACACCACCGCCACCGTGGCCGCGCTGGTGCCCTGACCTGGGCATACGCCGTCTCTGGCGTGCCCGCGGAGCCGTGTGATCATCGTCACCGTGACCTGACCGTGACTTTCGGGTGCGGTGCTGGGCAGACTGGAACCACTCGCACAACACACGGTGCGGGCGCTGGAGCGGATGACAACCCTGCCGCCGCCCCAGACCCACAGATCGCTCGCCGCGGCAGGGACGGAGACCTTCTCCGCAGAGGTGAGACCCGGGCAGCACCACCGCCCCGGACGCACACCTCGACCCGCCGGCACAGGAGACCTGAGACAACGTGAACACCACCACCACCCGCCCCCGCACCGCACGGCGCATCGGCCAGAACATCGCCATCGCCGCCTCCGCCGGCCTCGCGCTGACGATGGCCGCCCCGGTCGCGTTCGCGGCCCCCGAGCCCGCCGCCCCGCAGACCGACATCAAGCCCGCCGCCCCGCAGGCCGCCACCGTCGTCGTACCCGCCGAGGCCGCGTGGACCATCGCCACCACCGAGGTCCGCGGCGAGAAGCCCGCACCCCCGCCCGTCGTGCGCGCCACCACCACCGCCTCGCGCAGCTCGGCGCGCACCGCACTGTCCGCCCCCGCCGCTCCGACGAGCGCCAGCGCAGCCGCCGTGCTCTCCATCGCCCGCCGCTACATCGGCGTCCCCTACGTCTCCGGCGGCTCCACCCCGGCCGGCTTCGACTGCTCCGGCTTCACGAGCTACGTCTTCGCCCAGGTCGGCATCACCCTGCCCCGCAGCTCCGCCGCCCAGCGCTACGCCGGCACCGTCGTGCCGGCCTCCCAGGCCCAGCCCGGCGACCTCATCTGGTGGCCCGGCCACGTCGGCATCTACACCGGCAACGGCCAGCACATCGCCGCCCGCCAGCCCGGCACCCCGCTCAGCGAGGGCCCGATCTACGGCGCCAACCCCATCTACATCCGCGTCCTCTGACCCACCACCCCTGACCCACACGGCCCGACCACCCCACCGGGCCACACAACCGACGGCCCGCACCCTCGACCAGGACGCGGGCCGTCCGGCTGCCACGACGCGCGTGAGCGGTCTGGGTCACACCACCGCCACCGTGGCCGCGCTGGTGCCCTGACCTGCGCATACGCCGTCTCTGGCGTGCCCGCGGAGCCGTGTGATCATCGTCACCGTGACCTGACCGTGACTTTCGGGTGCGGTGCTGGGCAGACTGGAACCACTCGCACAACACACGGTGCGGGCGCTGGAGCGGATGACAACCCTGCCGCCGCCCCAGACCCACAGATCGCTCGCCGCGGCAGGGACGGAGACCTTCTCCGCAGAGGTGAGACCCGGGCAGCACCACCGCCCCGGACGCACACCTCGACCCGCCGGCACAGGAGACCTGAGACAACGTGAACACCACCACCACCCGCCCCCGCACCGCACGGCGCATCGGCCAGAACATCGCCATCGCCGCCTCCGCCGGCCTCGCGCTGACGATGGCCGCCCCGGTCGCGTTCGCGGCCCCCGAGCCCGCCGCCCCGCAGACCGACATCAAGCCCGCCGCCCCGCAGGCCGCCACCGTCGTCGTACCCGCCGAGGCCGCGTGGACCATCGCCACCACCGAGGTCCGCGGCGAGAAGCCCGCACCCCCGCCCGTCGTGCGCGCCACCACCACCGCCTCGCGCAGCTCGGCGCGCACCGCACTGTCCGCCCCCGCCGCTCCGACGAGCGCCAGCGCAGCCGCCGTGCTCTCCATCGCCCGCCGCTACATCGGCGTCCCCTACGTCTCCGGCGGCTCCACCCCGGCCGGCTTCGACTGCTCCGGCTTCACGAGCTACGTCTTCGCCCAGGTCGGCATCACCCTGCCCCGCAGCTCCGCCGCCCAGCGCTACGCCGGCACCGTCGTGCCGGCCTCCCAGGCCCAGCCCGGCGACCTCATCTGGTGGCCCGGCCACGTCGGCATCTACACCGGCAACGGCCAGCACATCGCCGCCCGCCAGCCCGGCACCCCGCTCAGCGAGGGCCCGATCTACGGCGCCAACCCCATCTACATCCGCGTCCTCTGACCCACCACCCCTGACCCACACGGCCCGACCACCCCACCGGGCCACACAACCGACGGCCCGCACCCTCGACCAGGACGCGGGCCGTCCGGCTGCCACGACGCGCGTGAGCGGTCGCCGCACCCCTCAAGGTCGCGCGCCGTCCGGGTGCGGGGCTATGCGAGGTCGGGGACGAGCGCCCAGTCGACGGTGTAGCCGACCTCATCACCCTTGGGCACGAGCTTGACGAGCCCGGCGTTATGGAAACGCACCGCCTGCGCTGCGACGTCGCCCGCCACGAGCAGAGACAGGAGCCGGTCGAGGAACGGCAGGTGGCCGACGACGGCGATCGAGTCGGCGCCGGACTCCGCGAGCCAGTGCGCGACCGGTGTGACGTCGTCGGACGGGTTCAGGCCGGCGTGGGTACGGACGTCGTCGATGCCCAGACCTTCAGCGAGGATCTGCGCCGTCTGCGCAGCGCGCATCTTGCCGCTGTGCAGGCACAGGTCGATGTCGACACCGGCACCGCGAGCCCGCGCGACGACGGCCTCGACCGCGGCGCGCCCGTCCTCGGACAAGGGCCGGGCGGGGTCCTGCTCCTCGGTCAGGGCCATGCCGTGCTGCATGAGGTACACGTCCACGACAGCCTCCGCCCCGCTCGGTGAACACCCGTCGACTCAGACCGTACGCGCGACCGGCCCCGATGTGGTGGATGATCGCCCGATGAGCGGGCGAACGCCGGACAGCGAGATCGACCGCGCCTTCACCACCCAGACCTGGGCCGACCTGACCTTCCTGCACTGGCGCTTCCGCGCCGCGGACGTCCAACGCCTGCTGCCCGCTGGCCTCGAGGCCGACGTGATCGACGGCAGCGCCTGGGTGGCGCTCGTGCCGTTCGCGATGTGCGACGTCCGGCTCGTCGGCCTGCCGCCCTTCCCGCGGCTGTCGCGCTTCCCGGAGCTCAACGTGCGCACCTACGTGCGGGGGCCCGACGGGCACGACGGCATCTACTTCCTGCGCCTCTTCACCCCCCGCCCGGCGTTCAACTGGGCGCTGCGCAGCGCCGGGGTGCAGTACCGGTTCGCCCACGCCCGCCACGAGCAGGCCGGGACGAGGCACACCTACGGGTTCCGGCGACCGGGCGACCGCTCGGGGCGGCCGCTCTTCGCGGCGCGCGTCGAGGTGGGCGAGGCGCTGGCGGTCGAGGAGCACGTGGGGCTGCTCGACTCCCTGACCGGCAGGTGGAACGCCTACGCGCACCCGGCCGGCCGCTTGCTGCGGCTCCCGGTCGAGCACGAGCCCTGGCTCCTGCGCGCGGCGACCGCACGCGCGCCGCGATGGCCGCTGACCGACTTCGGGCTACCCGAGCCGAAGAACGCGAAGCCGCTCGTGCACTTCGCACCCGCCGTGCACGCCCGGTTCGGGGCGCCGTCGCTGGTCCGCGGCCGCTGACCCACCGGGCGGGCCTTCGTCGGACCGCCTGCGTACGCTTGCCGGGACCGCGCACGCTCCAGCCGGACGGGGACCATTGCCATGATCGAGGCAGTCGAGCTCGCGAAGCACTACGGCCCGACCCGCGCCGTCGACCGGATCTCCTTCACCGTCCGGCCCGGACTCGTGACGGGGTTCCTCGGGCCCAACGGCGCCGGGAAGTCGACGACGATGCGGATGATCGTCGGCCTGGACCGACCGACCCACGGCGCGGTCACGGTCAACGGCCGGCCGTACGCCGAGCACAAGGCGCCGCTGCGGGAGGTCGGCGCGCTGCTCGAGGCGAAGGCCGTGCACACCGGCCGCAGCGCCTACCAGCACCTGAGGGCGCTCGGCGCGACGCACGGCATCGGCCGACGGCGCGTGGACGAGGTCCTGGAGATGACCGGGCTGACCGGCGTCGCCAAGCGCCGCGTCGGGGGCTTCTCCCTCGGCATGGGTCAACGCCTGGGTATCGCGGTCGCGATGCTGGGCGACCCGAGGACGCTCATTCTCGACGAGCCGGCCAACGGGCTCGACCCCGAGGGGGTCAAGTGGGTCCGCGAGATGGTGCGGGCCCTCGCCGCGGAGGGACGCACCGTCTTCCTGAGCTCGCACCTCATGAGCGAGATGGCCCTGACGGCCGACGAGCTGATCGTCATCGGGCGGGGCAAGATCATCGCCTCCGGGCCGGTGCAGGAGCTCGTCGACGCGTCGCAGGGCGCGTCCGTGCGCGTCCGCTCGCCGCGCGCCGCGGATCTCGCGGAGCGGCTCCGCGGTGAGGGCGTCTCGCTCGTCGACATCGAGCCCGGCCTGTTCACGGTCCGCGGCCTCACCGCCGAGCAGGTGGGTGAGGCGGCCGCGGCCGCAGGTCTCACCCTCCACGAGCTGACGCCGGTCAGCGGCTCCCTCGAGGAGGCCTTCTTCTCGCTCACGCGGGACGACGTCGAGTTCCACACCGGGTCAGCGACCCACACCAGCAGTGAGGAGGCTTCATGAGCAGCACCGCCGTGACCGACGCCCGGCCGTCCCGCGAGCACGTGACCTTCGCCCGGGTCGTCCGCTCGGAATGGATCAAGTTCGTCACCGTCCGATCCACCATCTGGACGCTCTCGATCACGCTGCTGCTCATGGTCGGGCTCAGCCTGCTCATCGCGGCGGCGACGAGCGGCGACGGCGGACCGGGAGGTGGACCGGGAGGTGGACCGGGCGGCCCGGACGGCGCCGGCCCGACCGCCCTGCAGATCGTGACGGCCGGGTACGTGCTGGCGCAGATGGCGGTCGCCGTACTCGGCGTCCTCGTCATCACGAGCGAGTACTCCACGGGCATGATCCGATCGACGCTGACCGCCGTGCCCACGAGGCTGCCGGTGCTGGCGGCCAAGGCGCTC
>JAHECE010000079.1:1447-10842 GCA_024641895.1 Actinomycetales bacterium | reverse complement strand
GAGGAGCCGCATCGTGAATCCCCAACCGGAAGTGCCCGCGGGCGCTGACGAGATCGATACCCTCGTCAGCCGCGCAAGCGCTGCCCTGCTCGCCTACGAGGCCCTGGACCAGGAGGCCGTCGACCGGATCGTCAAGAAGGCCTCCGTGGCGGCGCTGAACCAGCACGGTCAGCTGGCCCTGATGGCCGTCGAGGAGACCGGGCGTGGTGTCTTCGAGGACAAGGCGACGAAGAACATCTTCGCGTGCGAGCACGTCGCGAACTCGATGAAGTACACCAAGACGGTCGGCGTCATCTACGAGGACGAGCTGCTGGGCATCACGGAGATCGCCGAGCCCGTCGGAGTCGTGTGCGGCATCACCCCGACGACGAACCCGACCTCGACGGCGATCTTCAAGTCCCTGATCGCGTTGAAGACCCGCTGCCCGATCATCTTCGCCTTCCACCCCAGCGCGCAGAACTGCTCCGCGCGGGCCGCCGAGATCGTGCGCGACGCCGCTGTCGCCGCCGGCGCCCCGGAGAACTGCATCCAGTGGGTGGAGAACCCCTCGATCGCGAACACCGGCAAGCTGATGAACCACCCCGGCGTGGCCCTCATCCTGGCCACCGGCGGCAACGCGATGGTCAAGGCGGCGTACTCCTGCGGCAAGCCCGCCCTGGGCGTGGGCGCGGGCAACGTGCCGGCCTACATCGAGAAGAGCGCCAAGCTGAACCGCGCCGTCAACGACATCGTGCTGAGCAAGAACTTCGACAACGGCATGGTCTGCGCCTCCGAGCAGGCCACGATCATCGACGCCGAGATCTACGACGCCGCCCTGGCCGAGTTCAAGCGCCTGCACGCGCACGTGTGCAACCCGGAGGAGAAGGCCAAGCTCGAGGAGTTCATCTTCGGCGCGACCGCGAACTCCGAGAACTGCGCCGGCGCCAAGCTGAACGCCGACGTCGTGGGCAAGTCCCCGGTCTGGATCGCCGAGCAGGCCGGCTTCACCGTCCCGGCGGACACCTCGGTCCTGCTGGCCGAGACCCCCGGAGGCGTCGGCCCGAACGAGCCCCTGACCCGGGAGAAGCTCTCACCGGTGCTCGCCGTGCTCAAGGCGGCCTCGCGCGAAGAGGCCCTGGACATGGCCGTGGCGATGCTCGAGTTCAACGGCCTGGGCCACTCCGCGGCCATCCACACCGAGGACAAGGACCTCATCGAGGAGTACGGCAAGCGTTGCAGCGCGGTTCGCATCATCGCCAACTCACCGACCGCCCTGGGCGGTATCGGTGACATCTACAACGCGTTCATCCCCTCCCTCACCCTGGGCTGCGGCTCCTACGGCCGCAACTCCGTGTCCAACAACGTCTCGGCGGTGAACCTCTTGAACATCAAGCGAATCGGACGCCGGACGAACAACCTGCAATGGTTCAAGGTCCCCGCCAAGACCTACTTCGAGCCGAACGCGATCCGCTACCTCAAGGACATGAAGGGCATCAACCGGGTCACCATCGTGACCGACCACACGATGACCCGGATCGGCTTCGTCGACAAGATCCGCGACGTCCTCAAGCGCCGCGCGAACGACGTCATGATCCAGGTCTTCGACGACGTCGAGCCCGAGCCGAGCGTAGGCACCGTGCACCGGGGCGCGGCGATCATGCGCGAGTTCAAGCCCGACACGATCATCGCCCTGGGCGGTGGCTCCCCGATGGACGCCGCGAAGGTCATGTGGCTCCTCTACGAGCACCCCGAGATCGACTTCCACGACCTGCGCGAGAAGTTCCTCGACGTGCGCAAGCGGGCCTTCAAGTTCCCCGCCCTGGGCGAGCTCGCCAAGCTCGTGTGCATCCCGACCACATCGGGCACCGGCGCCGAGGTCACCCCCTTCGCCGTCATCGGCGACCCCGAGACAGGCTTCAAGTACCCCCTCGCGGACTACGCCCTGACACCCACCGTGGCGATCGTGGACCCGAACCTGACCGAGAAGATGCCGTCGTTCGTCGCGGCGGACTCCGGCATGGACGCCCTCACCCACGCCACCGAGGCCTTCGTCTCGGTCTACGCCAACGACTTCACCGACGGCCTAGCCCTGCAGGCGATCAAGCTGATCTTCGGGAACATCGAGAACTCGGTCCTGAACAACGACACCGGCGCCCGCGAGACCATGCACAACGCGGCCACGATCGCCGGCATGGCGTTCGGCAACGCCTTCCTCGGGATCGTGCACGCGATGTCCCACACCGTCGGCTCGACGTACAAGCAGATCCACGGCCGCACCAACGCCGTGTTCCTGCCCAACGCGATCCGCTACAACGGCCAGATCCCCACCAAGTTCAACGCCTGGCCCAAGTACGAGACGTACACCGCACCCGAGCGCTACCAACGCATCGCCCGCGAGCTCGGCCTGCCCGCCGCCACCCCCGACGAGGGCGTGGAGTCCTACGCCGCCGCCGTAGAAGGCCTACGCGCCCGCCTCGGGATGCCGGGCTCCTTCACGGAGATGGGCATCGAGGAGAACGCGTTCATGGGCTCCCTGGACATGCTCACCATGCGCGCCTTCGAGGACCAGTGCGCACCGGCCAACCCGCGCATCCCGATGCTCGAGCACATGAAGCAGCTCATGGTCGCCTCCTACTACGGCACCCGCCAGGAAGAAGCCATCGCCAAGCTCGCCGGCACCCAGACCGCAACCACCGAACCCGCCAAGCGCACCCGCAAGGCCAAGACCGACGAAGAAACCCCGGCCGACCAGCAGCAGCAGGAGCAGCAGCAGGAGGAGCAGCCCGCCTCGGAAGGCTGATCCCCCGACGCTGAACCAGTGTGGGGCACGGGCCGCGCAGGCCCGTGCCCCACACTGCTGCCCCAGGGCTGCACCCTGGTGCGGCTCCACAGCGAAGCCCTGTGCGGCTCCGCAGCGCGCGGGCCGAGCGCCCGGGGCGATCACCGCCGCACGCCCCGTTCGCTCGATGGACCAGGCGTGCGCGGGCGTCCTCGGGGAAGGTGGGGACGCCGGGCGAGCCGGTCAGGCGCAGCGAGCGGCCTCGGCCACCGGCTTCGCGCCGTGCGCCCGGAGGAAGGCGTAGGGATCGATGGGCTGGTCGGCGGCATCGTGCACCTCGAAGTGCACGTGCGGGCCGGTGGAACGACCGTTGTTGCCGATCTCGGCGATCTTCTGCCCGATGGTGACCTGCTGGCCCTCGACGACGTGGACACCGCGGCTGAACATGTGGCCGTACCAGAAGTCATACGTCGCGCCGTCGATCTCGGCTCGCAGGATGACGATCTGGCCCGAGCGGCCGTCGCGCCCGCCCCCCGCGTACACGATCGTCCCGTCGGCCACGGCGTACAGGGGCGTGCCGAGCGTGCCGGCGAAGTCAGTGCCCTCGTGCATGCCGCGAATCGGGTAGGCACGCGGGCCGAAGCCGGACGTCACTCGATAGGTGCCCTCAGCCGCGGGCATCACCAGCCGAGGCGTCCTGTCCTCGCCGCCCATCGCGGCGCCCAGGGCGCCGTTCGCCTCGGACTGCACGGGGCACTCGAGCGACTGGCGAACGACCCCGCGACTCGCGACACTGATGGCCCTGGTGGCAGCGGCGGGGTCGGCATCGAGAGCGGTGGCCGCCCGCAGCTCGACCGCGCCGGTGCTCAGCGTGTCGACGACGCCGGGCCCGGGTGCCGCGAGTGCAGGGGGCGCGGTGGCGGCAGGGGTGCTCGGGAGCCCGTCGTCCGCCGCGCCCGACAAGGGCCAGGCGATCGTCATGGCGCCGACGGCGGCGAGCACGGCAGACCTGGAGATCCAGCGGTGGCGACCGACGCAGGCCGAGGGCTCGGCCGCCGGGGCGGCCCCGAGGGCCGGCGTCGACTCGTGCCCGTCGCGACGGCAGGCAGCCGGAGCCTGCTGCTCAACGATGCGCTCCTCCGACAACGGGTCCTCCGGGTAGCAGGGTCTGGGCGGGCCGTGCCCGAGTCTCTTCGGTTCGGTCTCGATCCGATAACGGTAGCCAGCGCACCGCGCCGCACCAAAGCCCGGAGAGACCCCCGGTCCTGCCCGTTTGCGGGAATCCAGGCCTGGACTCCGGCCCAAGAGCCGTCAGGACCGCCACCTTGACCACCCTGACCTGGGAGGACACTCACGCGACCCGGATGCGCCCGACTATTCCCGATCAGCCCCTCGACTGGCGCCGTGTGATCGAGTTCACGCCCGCTGCATCGCGTCGCGGACCTCTCCGACGAGCTCTTCGAGAATGTCTTCGAGGAAGACGACGCCGCGCTGCTCGCCGTCGACCATCACGGTCGCCAGGTGCGCTCCGCTGCGCTGCATCACGGCGAGAACGTCCTCGATCTCGTCATCCGGCGCCACGACGGCCATCGGCCTGACCCGGCTGCGAGGCACCGGCACATGGCGAGCCGCTCCCTCGGCGTGGATCACGTCCTTGAGGTGGAGGTACCCGAGCGCGACGCCTTGGGCGTCGACGACCGGGAAGCGACTGAAGCCCGTTCGCGCCACGGCCCGCTCGAGCTCGTCCGGTGTCGAGCCGAACTCCAGAGCGACCAGCCGTTCCCTGGGGACCATCACCGACGACGCCGTCGCCTCGGAGAACTCGATCGCACCGGTGAGGAGTCCCAGGTCGTCCGCGATGGTGCCCTCCGCTCGCGAACGCTCGACGATCGCGGCGACCTCCTCCGCGGTGAACGCCGAGACGACCTCGTCCTTGGGCTCGATGCCGAAGGCTCGAAGCACGGCGTTGGCGGCCCAGTTCAGCAACCGGATCACCGGCGACACGAGCCGGGAGAGCAGGACCAGGGGCGGGCCGAACCAGAGCGCCGCGCGGAGCGGGCCCGCGACGGCGAGGTTCTTCGGCACCATCTCGCCTACCACCACGTGCAGGTACACGACCAGTCCGAGCGCGAGCGTGAAGCCGACCACGTGGGAGGCCTGCTCGGGGAGCCCCATGGCCAGCAGCGGGCCCTCGACGGCATGCGCGAGAGCCGGTTCCGCGACGACGCCGAGACCGGTCGAGCAGATCGTGATGCCGAGCTGGGCGCACGCGAGCATGAGCGAGACGTTCTCCATCGCCCACAAGACGGTGAGCGCCGCCCGGGAGCCCCCAGCCGCCAGCGGCTCGATCTGGGAGCGGCGGACCGACATGATCGCGAACTCGGCGCCGACGAAGAACGCATTCGCGCCCAGGAGGGCGGCCGCGATCAGCAACGCCGTCCAGGTGCTCATGAGACGTCCTCATCGGCGCGCAGGACCCGGCTTCCGCGCACCTGGGGCGCGGTCGTACCTCGGCCCGCGCCGTCGGGCTCGCCCGGCGGCGCGACCGCGGCGACGCGGAGCGTCTCCACGCGCCGACCATCCATCTGTTCCACCCGCAGATGAACGCCTGCCACCGTGATCTCGTCGCCCTCCTGCGGAATCCGCCCGAGCACCGTCATCACGAGGCCGCCGAGCGTCTCGTAGGGCGCAGCGTCGGGAACCGTGAGCCCGGTCTGGTCGTACAGCTCGTCCGGACGCAGGAGGCCGGAGACGATCCAGGAGAGCGCCGGGCCCGAGCGCACGTCGGCACGGCGGGGGTCGTGCTCGTCCATCACGTCCCCGACGAGCTCCTCGACGACGTCCTCCAGCGTGACGACGCCGGACGTGCCGCCGTACTCGTCGACGACGATCGCCATCTGCAGCCCCTCGTCGCGGAGCTGTACCAGGAGAGGGGCGAGCCGCACGGTCTCGGGCACGCGTGGCGCCTCGACCATGAGCGCCGCAGCCGGGACCTCCGAGCGCCGCTCGTAGGGAACGGCGATCGCCCGCCGCAGGTTGACCAGGCCGACGACGTCGTCTCGCGAGGAGTCGATCACCGGGAAACGGGAGTGGCCGGTCGCGCGAGCGCGGGCCACGACATCGGCCGCCGTGTCTTCCCGGGACACGACCCGCATCCGCTGGCGATCGGTCATGACGTCGACCGCGGTCAGGGCGTTCAGGCCGATCGACCGGGTGAGCAGCGTGGCCGTCGAGATGTCGAGCGTGCCGAGCTGGGCCGACCGACGGACGAGGGCCGCGAGCTCGCTGGCGGAGCGGCCACCGGAGAGCTCCTCCCGCGGCTCCACGCCGACGGCGCGCAGGATCTTGTTGGCAGACCTGTTCAGCACGGCGATGACCGGTCGCAGGGCGGCGGTGAAACCGCTCTGGAGCGGCGTGACCAGCCGGGCCGTGCGCAGAGGGTCGCTGAGCGCCATGTTCTTGGGCACGAGCTCGCCGAACACCATCGAGAACGTGTTGACCACCAGGAGGGCGATCACGACGGCCGAGGCTGCCGCGGCGGCCTCGGCGAGCCCCGCGTTGCCGAGGGGCTCGCGCAGGAGCGAGGCGATCGCCTGCTGCGTGGTGTAGCCCAGCAGGATCGTGGTCACGGTGATGCCGGCCTGGGCACCCGACAGCTCGGTCGAGAGTCCCCGCAGCGCGCGCGCGACGGGGATCGCACGACGGTCCCCGTCGGCGACGCGTCGGTCGACCGCCGAAGGATCGAGGGCCACGAGCGCGAACTCCGCCGCGACGAAGAGGGCGGTGCCGGCCGTCAGCGGTATAGCCAGGGCCACGAGGAGCCAGGTCGTCAGCACAGGTCCGCCGGGAGGTCGCAGGACCGCAAGGATGTGACGCCGCCGCGGTGGCGGCTGCGACGAGAGCCGCTCATAGTGGTACCAGCCTAACCGCAGCGTGGTGTGCCAGGCTTGCGGCATGGGCGCAGCGGCGGTGGGTGCTACCGGACCCGCCCCGGTCCGGGTGCTCGTCGTCGAGGACGAGCACGCGATCGCCACCGAGATCGCACGCCGCCTCGAAGCGGAAGGCTGGCGGGTCACGGTGGCTTCGGACGGCCTCAGCGGCGTTGCGGCGAACCGAGCCGAGCGACCCGACGCGGTGGTCCTGGACGTGATGCTCCCCGGGATCGACGGACTCGAGGCGTGCCGCCGGATGCAGGCCGAGCGGCCCGTGCCCGTCCTCATGCTCACCGCCCGCGACGACGAGACGGACATGCTCGTCGGCCTCGGCGTCGGCGCGGACGACTACATGACCAAGCCCTTCTCGATGCGGGAGCTCGTGGCCCGGCTCAAGGCGCTGCTGCGCCGCGTCGAACGCTCGCACCACGCCGCGGGGGCCGGGCACGGCGGCCCGCCCGCGGAGCTCGGGGACCTCGTCATCGACCACGCGCAGCGCCGCGTCCGCCGCGGCGTCGACGAGGTCCACCTGACGCCGACCGAGTTCGACCTGCTCGCCTGTCTCGCCGAGCGCCCACGCACCGTTCTCACGAGGGAGCAGCTCCTCGAGCAGGTCTGGGACTGGGCCGACGCCTCCGGTACCCGCACGGTTGACTCGCACGTCAAGGCCCTGCGCCGCAAGCTCGGCTCCGACCTCATCCGGACCGTGCACGGCGTCGGGTATGCCCTCGAGCCAACACGCCCGGTCTGAGCCGGCCACGATGAGCCGCGACGCCCAGACCCGGCGGACCGATCGACCGGCACCGACGCCGCGGGTCAACCGGGACCTGCGGCCCCTTGACTGGCTGCGGTCGATCAAGGCCAAGCTCGGCGTCCTCGTCGCGGCCACCGTCACGGTCTCGGCGTTCATCACGTGGCTCGGCCTGCGCGGAAACCTCGGCCCGTCCCGCACGCTGCCCCTCGCGATCCTCGCGTCGCTGCTGGTCACACAGCTCCTTGCGCACGGGATGACGTCCCCGTTGCGGGAGATGACGGCGGCGACGCGCGCGATGGCGAGGGGCGACTACACGCAGCGGGTGCGGGCCACCAGCCGCGACGAGGTCGGTCAGCTGGCCGCCGCCTTCAACTCCATGGCCGAGGACCTCGCCTCTGTGGACGAGCAGCGGCGCGAGCTCATCGCGAACGTCTCCCACGAGCTGCGCACGCCGCTCGCGGCCCTGCGTGCCCAGCTCGAGAACATGGCCGACGGCGTCGTCGAGCCCGACGCCGACTCCCTCGGCTCGGCGCTCGACCAGACGGAGCGGCTGGGCCGCCTCCTTGCGTCGCTGCTCGACCTCTCCAGGCTCGAGGCCGGGGCGGTCGGGCTCGACCTCGTGGACCTCGACGTCCGCTCCTTCCTGGAGGACGTCGTGTCCACGGCCGGCATCGCGGCCCGAGCCGCCGGACGAGACGTGCGGTGGGTGGTCTCCGCGCCCGAGGGGCTCCGGGTGCGGGCGGACCCCGAGCGCATGCACCAGGTGATCGGCAACCTGCTCGAGAACGCGGCGCGGCACTCGCCCTCCGGCGGCACGATCAGCGTCGTGGCCGGGACCTCCGCCCAGGACGTGGTGATCGACGTCGCCGACCAGGGGCAGGGCATCGACCCCGCCGACCGGGAGCGCATCTTCGAGCGGTTCCGGCTCGGGACCGGGCAGGCTCAGGGTCGCAGGAACGCGCCGAGCACCGGCGGCACGGGTCTCGGCCTGGCCATCGCACGCTGGGCCGTGACGCTCCACGGCGGGACGATCACCGCCCTGGACCCCGGCGACGACCGATCCGCCACCGGCGCGACACTCCGCGTCCGGCTGCCCGCCACCGGCCCCGGCCCCGGCACGGGCGCGGGCGCGGGCGCGGGCGCGGCACGATGACGGACCATGAAACCTCGAGCGACGAGCGGGAGGACCACAGGTGAACGAGCCAGCTGAGCACGGCGTCGTCCGCGTCGACCGACTGACCAAGGACTTCGGCCCGGTACGGGCAGTCGACGACCTCAGCTTCACCGTTCGTCCAGGTCGCGTCACGGGCTTCCTCGGCCCGAACGGCGCCGGCAAGACGACGACCCTGCGCATGCTGCTGGGGCTGGTGCGCCCGACCTCCGGGACCGCCACGATCGGGGGGCGGGCCTACGCCGACATCCCTAGACCCGGGCACGTCGTCGGCGCGGCGATCGAGTCGACCGGGTTCCACCCGGGCCGGACGGCCCGAGACCATCTCCGGGTGCTGGCGCCCCAGATCGGGGTCCCGGACGCGCGCGCTGACGAGGTGCTGACCCAGGTCGGCCTCGCCGAGGTCGGCTCCCGCCGGGTGGGCGGCTTCTCGCTCGGGATGCGCCAGCGACTCGCGCTCGCCGCAACCCTGCTCGGTGACCCACCGGTCCTGCTGCTCGACGAGCCGGCCAACGGCCTCGACCCCGAGGGCATCGTGTGGCTGCGGACGTTCCTGCGACATCTCGCCGCACAGGGACGCACGGTGATCGTCTCGAGCCATGTGCTCGGCGAGGTCCAGCAGACCGTGGACGACGTGGTCATCATCACCAAGGGCCGACTCGTCCACGCCTCGTCGCTGGCCGAGCTCGCGGCGATCGCCGAGCCGGGCGTCGTCGTCCGCTCGCCCGAGGCGGAAGCGCTGGAGCGACTGGCGCAGGAGCGCGGGTGGGCGAGGTCGGC
>JAHECE010000079.1:0-1393 GCA_024641895.1 Actinomycetales bacterium | reverse complement strand
GAGGAGGCGGACGACGGAGCCCTGATCCTGCGCGACGTGAGCCTCGAGGAGGTCGGCGCGGCGGCGTTCGCGGCCGGGATCGAGCTGCACGAGCTCAGTCGCCGCGATGCGGGCTTGGAGCGGACGTTCCTGATGCTGACCGAGAGCGGAGCCGACCGATGACCGCCGTCGCAGTCGAGCTGCGCAAGACCCTGACCACGCGCCTGTGGTGGATCCTCCTGCTGAGCCTGACGGGGTACATGGCCTTCCTCGCAGGCATCCTCGCGGTGGCGTTCACCGCGCCGGAAGTCATGGGCGGCACGGGCGACAGCGGGGGCTTCGGGCCTGACCCGTCGGCCATCGCCACGAGCATCTACACGCTCCCCGCGTCGACGGGGTACGTCTTCCCGCTCGTCGTCGGCGCCCTGTGCATCACCAGTGAGTTCCGCTACCAGACGATCACCGCGACCTTCCTTGCGGAACCGCGGCGCGGCGTGGTTCTGCGGGCAAAGCTGATCTCGAGCCTGCTGGTCGGGCTCGCCCACGGCGTCGTGGCGACGATCGCGACCGCCACGGTGGGCGCAGCCGTCCTGACCGCGATGGACGAGCCCACCCGGCTGAACGAGGCCACCGTGCAGCGCTCCCTGGTCCTGACGGCGGTGACGATGGGCGTGTGGGCGCTCGTCGGCGTCGGGTTCGGCGCCCTGCTGACCAACCAGGTGGCCTCGATCATCGTCGTGCTCGGCTTCACGCAGTTCGTCGAGCCGATCCTGCGCCTCCTGATGATCACGAACGAGGCCACCGCGGGCATCGCCCGGTTCCTGCCCGGAGCCGCCGGCGAGGCGCTCGCCGGCGGCGGGCTGTTCGGGGGCGCGTCGTCGGCAGACCCGCTGCAGTGGTGGCAGGGCGGGCTCGTGCTGCTCGCCTACGCTCTCGCGCTGGCGACCGTGGGCTGGAGGACGTCCCTGCGCAAGGACGTGAGCTGACGTCCGCACGCCACGCCCGGTCAGCGGTTCGCCGCCGGTGAGGTGCCCCGCACGCCCGGCCGGGCGGGGTACCCTGGCCCACCCCGGGGTGCGCCGTCGCTGGACGGCATCGCCTAGGCTGGGCCAACCAGCTGTCGGCTGACTTGAGCTCGGAAGAGGGGCGAACGTCGCGTGTCGCATCAGGCACCCTTGGACCCCGCGGCCATCCCCCGGTCCTTCGGTGGGAACGAGTGGCTCATCGAGGAGCTGTACGAGCAGTACCGCAAGGACCCCGACTTGGTCGATCCTGCCTGGTGGGACTTCTTCGAGGACTACCGGACCGAGGACTTCGGCGACGCTGCCGACGCGACGCAACCGGCCGGGCCTGTCGTCGCAGACGCAGCCGGGGCCACGACGTCACCGCAGGCCGAGCGCCCCGCCGCGACCCC
>JAHECE010000294.1 GCA_024641895.1 Actinomycetales bacterium | reverse complement strand
GACGCCTGAGGGAGTCGGACCCATTCGCAGCCACTTTGGCTCCCGGGATGGCTCCCACTTTGGCTCCCAACACCCCATACCCGTACGGGTATAGACTCAGAGCGACGCGTTTCCGCAGGTCAAAGCCACAAGATGCGCGCCCGAAGGGACTCGAACCCCCAACCTTCTGATCCGTAGTCAGATGCTCTATCCGTTGAGCTACGGGCGCATGGTCCGCGCGCGGTGGCGAGTGGACCGGGGGAAAGGATACCGCCCCGAGGCACCGCACCCAAACCGGACCAGACCAACGCCTGATCCCGGCCGCCAGGCCGTCGTCGGGCTCCGACGGAGGGGCCGAGCACCAGCGCGCGAGCCTCTTCGTGCCCCGGTGCCGTCGCGCCGCTCCTCGGAGATCGCCTACCCGCTCACCGCCGTGGTTCCCGAGAGCAAGGCGGACGGAATCTTGGTCTCACGGCGGGCGTCCCGGGCCAGGACCTGCAGGACTGGTACTCAGCGCCGCACTCCTGCACCGCGAGGCCCCCGGGCTCGTTCGCAGCAGTCACAGGGCTCAGGCTGGCCACGCGCCACTGCCGCGACGCGGCCGGCGGAGAGCGGAGACGGTGGGATTTGAACCCACGGAAGGATTGCTCCTTCACATCCTTAGCAGGGATGCGCACTAGACCGGACTATGCGACGTCTCCAGACCGGTGGTCAGGGTACCGGGCCACCACGCCAAGCACCAACGAGCGCGTGACGCGGGTCGCTCACGGGTCGTAGGTCCAGCGGCTGTCGGTGAGCATGCGCCCGAGGGAGAGCCCCACCCCGATCGCCATCACGACGAAGGTGGTCTGGAGCGCGGTCCCGACGGCGGCGGTGTAGTCGCCGTTGTTGACGTCGACCATCGAACGGTAGATCGCGAAACCCGGGATCATGATGACCACCGCGGGGACGTTGAGCGTGATCCGGGGGACGTGGACGCGAGGGCCGATGAGCGCCGAGAGGAGGACCACGACCACCGCCGCGGTCCCGGCGGCCGCCTGGGCGACGACGCCCGCCTCGACCAGGGCGATCCGGCCGGTGTTCGCGATCATCCCCACCGTCGCTGCCGCCAGGGCGATCCGAGTCGGGGAGTTGAACAGGAGGGCGAAGCCGAGACCGGCCACCCAGCTCGCAGCCGCCCACGCCGGGACGACGGCGGCACCGGAGATGGCCCAGTCCGTACCAGGCGTCGGCTCCAGGCCCGCCGCGAGCGAGACCAGCCACACCGAGATGCCGGTAGAAGCCAGGATCATCACGCCGTAGACCATCCGGCTTATTCCGGCCGAGAGGTCCATCTTCACGATGTCAAGCACAGCGGTGACCAGCACGAACCCCGGCACGAGGAAGAGCACCGCGGAGACGAACCCGACCCGGTTGCCCGAGGTCGCGACATCGAGCGCCCCGAGGCCCACGACCGTTGCCAGGTAGCCGAGGGACGCGAGCGCCGCCGCGAGCATCGTGGTCCCGAACTGGTTGAACTTCTTGTGGTGCATCGCACGCCGCAGGCCTTGCCCCAACGAAGCGCCGACGAAGACTGCGGTGCACTCGATGACGCCGCCCCGGTTGAGAAATGCGAAGGCCGCGCACGCCATACCCGCGAACAGGGCGTTGGCCAGGGCCCCGTACAACGGGCCGGAGGCGGCTATCTCGTCGAGGCGACGATGCGCTTGCTCCACGCTGAGTCCGGGGCGCAGGCCGTCCGCATAGCGCTCCAGCCGCATCAGGCGGTCCGCGTTCGCGCCGATCACGTGCTGCTCGGCGACCTCGGTGCGGAAGATCTGCCCGCGGTGCGACGTCGCCGTGATCTCGGTGAGGGTGACGAGAGCCTCGTGGCGGTCGAGGCCAAGTGCGTAGGCCAGCCGACGCATCGCCATCTTGACCCGATAGGAGGCGGTGCCGGAGGCCAGCATCATCTGGCCCATGCGCAGCACGACGCCGGACTGCTTGATCAACGAGACCGGCTCGAGACTCTCCTCGTTCACCGGGCCATCCTCGCGGCTCGGCGACCGAACACCGCAACCCAGCGGCTCCCCGCGCGGCGAGTCGCTGCGATCCGTCGGACAGCGAAGAAGATCCGGTGGGCAGGTTCCACCGGATCTTCTCCGATCATGACCGTTCGACAGGCGAGACGAATCAGGCCGCCTGCCGAACCAGGCTGATGTCGTTGCAGGCCTCGCAGACCTCCTGGCGGACGAGACCCATGCGCATCAGCAGCGCGAAGATCCGGCAGCCGACGCAGAATCCGATCGCGGACTCCAGCACGGTGAAGACGACCATCATGGCGAGCAGCACGTTGGCGAGTCCGATCGCCCCGAAGGCGAGGGCTGCGACTGCGGCGGTCACCGTGACCACCGCGCCGATGCCCTGGGCGAAGCGCTTGGGCGGACCCGCCACGAGCTTGGGGGCCCCCAGGAAGCGAGGGGCGATGACACGCTGCGCGAGGGCGCCGAGCGGGCTCAGCCTGGGACCGGTCAGGACCCGCGCAACGAAGCCGTAGGCGATCGGGACCAGCATCCAGTACCACCCCGTGGCGAGCACGCCCGCACACCCGACGGCCACGACGGCGGCAACGGTTCGCGCCGCCTTCTCGTTGACCGGGTTGGGGAAGCCGATGAGTGAACGCATAGCACTACGGTACGTTCCCGCAGGTCGTTGACTCGCCGCGAGAAGAATAGTCTCACTTAGTGGACCGGTGACTTTGGTCACAGTCGCGAGCGGAGCCGCTCCCGGAGCAGGGCCGGGGCGCGCCCCGGGTACCTGGCCTCCTCGCGTCGTCTAGCCCGCCACGCCGGCGGGCCTGCGGTACAGGGCGGCGTTCGCGACCTGGATCGCCCCCGGGTGGCCCGGAAGCGGCGTGATCGGACCGCCACGCATGAAGGTCCGGATCGCGTGAGCGATC
>JAHECE010000078.1 GCA_024641895.1 Actinomycetales bacterium | reverse complement strand
CGTCTCCCGCGCACGGCGCCGCCTCGTCGTCACCGCTGTGCGCGACGGTGAGCTCGCGCCGTCGCCCTTCCTGGACGTCGTGGACCCCGCCCCGCCGGCGGAGCACGGGCGGGTGCTCGTGGCCCCCGCGCCGCCGCTGGACCTCCGAGGCCTCGTCGCGGTCCTGCGCGCGGAGCTTCCGGGAGGCCCCGACGTCCGGACGGCTGCCGCGCTGCTTGCCGACCTTGCGGCGGCCGGGGTGCCGGGCGCAGACCCGTCGCACTGGGCGCAGGCGCGTCTTGAGTCCACCGAGGAACCGTTGTGGGGCGCAGACCAGCCGGTCGACCTGTCGCCGTCGTCGCTGGAGACCGCGCAAGCATGCGCCCTTCGATGGGCGCTCGAACGGGTGGGCGGGCGGCGGGCCGCGGGTGCCGAGCAGAATCTCGGCACCCTCGTCCACGCGATCGCAGCCGACCTCCCGCACGGCACTCACAAGGAGCTCGCAGCCGAGCTCGACAGGCGGTGGCCCGAGCTCGGGCTGGACGACGGCTGGCTGGGCAGGCGGCAGCGGGAGACCGCGGAAGCGATGATCCGTCGCCTCGCGGGGTACTTCGCCGCTCGGCCGGGGCCCGTGGACGTCGAGAGGGCGGTCGAGGCGCAGGTCGGCCGAGTACTGCTGCGGGGGAGGGTCGATCGCGTGGAGCACGGGCCTGGCGGCGCGATCCGGATCGTCGACCTCAAGACGGGGGCTTCGGCCAAGTCAGCGGCCGAGGTCGAGTCGGACCCTCAGCTCGGCGCCTACCAGGCAGCCGTGCGAACGGGCGCGCTCGGTGCGCAGGCGCGCCCGGGCGGTGCCGCGCTGGTCTACGTCGGCCTCAACAAGGACGCCGCGCAACGCCACCAGGGCGCGCTCGAGGACGACTGGGCCGAGCGGATGCTCGACGACGTCGCGCAGACGGTCGCCTCGTCGTCGTTCGTCGCGACGGTCGGGGACGGTTGCCGGTCGTGCCCGGTGCGGTCGAGCTGTCCGGCTCGCCCGGAAGGCGGGAGGGTCTGCTCGTGAACACCGTTGTCGCGTTCGACGGGTCTGCTGCCCCGACCTCGGCCGCCCCGAGGTACAGCGCGGTGGAGCTGGCTCGTCTGGCCGGTCTGCGGCACGCTCCCACGCCGGAGCAGATCGCGGTGATCGAGGCGCCGCTCGAGCCGTTGCTCGTCGTCGCGGGAGCAGGCTCCGGCAAGACCGAGACCATGGCCGCGCGTGTCGTCTGGCTCGTCCAGAACGAGCTCGTCCGGCCGGAGGAGGTGCTGGGTCTCACCTTCACCCGCAAAGCAGCCGGCGAGCTGGCCGAAAGAATTGGGACGAGGCTGCGTGCGCTGCGCCGCGGGCGCTCAGCCGTCGACCGCGGCGTCGCCGACGAGCGGCCCCGCATCGCCACCTACAACGCCTACGCGGGCGCCCTCGTGCGGGACAACGGGCTGCGCATCGGTATCGAGCCCGACAACCACCTCCTGACCGAGGCCGGACGCTGGCAGCTCGCGGCACGGGTTGTCGAGTCCTGGGCCGGCGACCTCGCCACCGACGCTGCGCCTAGCACGGTCGTGACCGCCGTGCTCGATCTCGCCGGCGACCTTGCCGAGCACCTCCTGACGCCTGCCGAGGCGTCGGCGCGGATCGATCGACTCGCCGACGCGCTGGGCGAGAAGGAGCCCGCCACATCGGGCACCCACCGGTCGGCCCCACGCCCGGACGTCCGCCGCACGATCGCCAGCCTGCGCGCCCGCTCCGAGCTCATGGCCGTTGTCGAGGCCTTCGCGCGCCGCAAGCACGACCTCGGCGTCCTCGACTTCGCAGACCAGGTCGCTCTCGCCTGCCGCATCGCCCGCGAGGTGCCCGACGTCCGGGCCGGTGAGCGCGCCCGGTACCGGGTGGTGCTGCTCGACGAGTACCAGGACACCTCGGTGGCGCAGGTCGCGCTCCTGGCGGCGCTGTTCGACGGTGGCCATCCCGTGACTGCCGTCGGCGACCCCCACCAGGCTATCTACGGCTGGCGCGGAGCCTCGGCCGGATCGGTCGAACGCTTCCCGATGACGTTTGCCCGCCCCGACGGCGCGGCGGCCGCGGCGGCGACCCTCTCGACCTCCTGGCGCAACGATCACGCGATCCTGCGCGCCGCCAACGCACTCGCCGGCCCCCTGCGCGCCCAGGCTCCGGACCGCGCCGACCGCCGCGCGCCTGTGCTGCTGCCTGAGCTTGGCGCCCGCGAGGGTGCGGGGGAAGGTCGGGTGATGGCGCTCTACGCGCAGACGGCGCAGGAGGAGGCCGACCAGGTCGCCGACGTTCTCGGTGACCTGCGGCAGGCTCGTGATCGACCCACGGTGACGGCGGCCGTGCTGTGCCGCGCCCGCGCCCAGATGCCGGCGGTGGCAGAGGCGTTCCGCACCCGCGGGATCCCCGTCGAGGTCGTCGGGCTCGGCGGGCTGCTCAGCACGCCGGAGATCGGGGACCTGCACGCCGCGCTGCTCGCCGCCCACGACCCCTCTCGGGCCGATGCCGCGATGCGGTTGCTCACCGGGCTTCGGCTCGGGGTCGTCGACCTCGCCGTCCTCAACGACCGCGCCCGCGACCTCTCGCGGGCTGCGGGTGGGGGCGATGCCGTCCGGGACGCGGAGCCCGCCAGCATCGTCGAGGCGATCGAGCGGCCGCCGTATCCCGGGTGGGCCGACCGGTCGGGCCGGACGATGAGCCCGCAGGGCATCGCGCGGGTCCGAGAGCTCGGGTCGGTGCTCCGGGCGATTCGGGCTCAGTCCCACCTGCCGTTGCCTGAGCTCGTGAGCGCCGCAGAGCGGATGCTGGGCCTCGACATCGAGGTCCTCGCGCAGGTCGGGGCCGATCCGCGCCATGCCCGGCGCCACCTCGACGAGTTCGCGGAGGTCGCGGCCGGCTTCAGCGACGGCTCTCAGGAGCCGACTCTCGGAGCGTTCCTGGCCTGGCTGGAAGCGGCGGCCGAGCACGAGCGCGGCCTGGACACGGTCGAGCTCGAGGTGGACCCGTCGGCGGTCCAGGTCCTCACGGTGCACGCCGCGAAGGGCCTCGAGTGGGACGTCGTTGCCGTCGTCGGCTGGGCGGACGGCACGTTCCCCTCCTACGACGGCTCCGTCCGGGACGAGCCCGGCAGCACCGCGTGGCTGACCTCGCTCGGCACGCTTCCGTACCCCCTGCGCGAGGACGCCGGCGACCTGCCCGAGCTCGACGTCGAGGGACCGAGCGACCACACGGAGATGGCTGCGGAGTGGGCGGCGTTCAAGACTCGGGCCGGGTTGCACGGGCTTGCCGAGGAAAGGCGCCTCGCCTATGTGGCCGTGACTCGGGCACGCCACCACCTGCTGCTGAGCGGCGCGTGGTGGAAGGAGCAGACCAAGCTGCCTCGGCCCCCGTCACGCTTCCTCGGCCAGCTGCGTCGCGCGGGGGCCCTCACCGAGATCGTCGGGACCGACGACTGGGCGCAACCCGAGTCGGCGGAGAACCCCCTGGTTGCCCAGCCGAGTGCCGTGGCCTGGCCCGTGCGGCCGGACGCGGGCCGTGCCGACGCGGCCCGGTCTAGCGTCCTCGCGGTCGACGAGGCGCGGCAGCGGGTCGAGGCGGGCGAACGTGCCTCGCTGCTGACTCAGGTCGCGAGCGCCGACGGCGCCTCGGCCGCACGCCCCGACCGGTCCGGCACAGACCCCTCCAGGCCGGATCTCCCGGACGGCGAGTCGCCGCGGGCGGGCGCCTGGATCCGGGACGCGCGGCTTCTGGTCGCCGAGCGGGCGGGGTCCCGCCCCGAGATCGACGTCGTCCTGCCGGCCCACCTCTCGGCGTCCTCCGTCGTCCGACTCGTCGCGGACCCCACCGCGTTCGCCCTGGAGCGCCGCCGCCCGGTGCCCGTCCAACCGACGTCCGGGGCCCGTCGCGGGACGCGCTTCCACGCGTGGGTCGAACGTCATTTCGCGGCGGCCACGCTGCTCGAGGTCGAGGACCTCCTCGGGGCGGACGACGCCGTCGTGGAGTCAGATCCCGAGCTCGAGGCCCTGCAACGGACGTTCCTGGCATCGCCCTGGGCTGCGCGAACGCCGATCGCCGTGGAGGTCTCGCTCGAGACGCCGGTCGGCGGCGCGATGATCCGGTGCCGGGTCGACGCGGTGTTCGCGCGCCCCGACGGCGTCGAGATCATCGACTGGAAGACGGGTGCCCCGCCGCGCTCGGGCGAGGACGCCGACGCCCGGCAGGTCCAGCTCGCCCTCTACCGCCTCGCCTGGGCTCGCCTGCACGGCATGCCGCTCGCGTCCGTGAGCGCGGCGTTCTACCACGTCGCGCAGGACGTGGTCGTGCCCGCGATCAACCTCGACGAGGCCGCGATCGTCGCGGCGATCACCGAGCGACTCGCCGACGGGACCCAGCTGCCAGGCGTGTCGCCGCCCGGCCTGGTCGATGCCGCGCGGGGCTGACGCCCGGGCTACCAGCGAGCGCGCGAGCCTGAGCGGTCCTCGTCGTCTTTCGTGCCCCCGGCGGGCGGCAGGGGCACCTCCGCGGTGTCGTCGTCGGCGCCCGGCCCCTGCCCTGCGCCCGGCGCCCACGGCTCGGAGTCTGCAGGTCCGCCCGTCCAGAGCCCATGACTCTGCTCGTACCCAGACGCGCCCTGCTCGTCAGCCGGCTCGTCGTCGGCGTCCTCCGAGTCGTTCGCCACCTCGCGCTCGATGTCGGCGTACGTGTCGTCCACCGCCGGAGCCTGCGGGCCGATCGGGGGAGCGTCGCGGACCATCTCGTCGAGGTCGGCGAGCATCCGTCGTGCGTCGGCCACCACGTCGTGGTCCCCGGCCCGGACGCCGTAGAGCAGCCATCTGGCCAGCGCGAGCTCACTGGCGAGTGTCGCGCGAGCCGCGAGGTGGGCGTCGCCGCGCTCGGTGCGGGCGAGGGAGTAGGCCTCAAGGACCGAGTCGAGCGCCGCCTCGGGCGCCGAGGCGAACAGCCAGGCGAGATCCTCGGCCGGGTCGCCGACGCGAGCCTCGGACCAGTCGAGGATCGCCACGACGCGGTCGTCGGCCACGAGCACGTGCTCTGCTGCGAGGTCCCCGTGCACCGGCGTGGCCCGGAACCGCCAGAGCGACACGTCTTCCAGCGCCCGCTCCCACCGGGCCAGCAGGGTTCGCGGGACGCCGCCGGTGCGCGCCGCCTCGTCGACCTCGGCGAGACGCCGGTGCCGGTAGTCCTCGGCGTCGTACACGGGCAGGCCGGCGGACTCCACGAGGGCGGCCGGCAGCTCGTGGATCGCCGCGATGGCCCGGCCGAGCCGGGCGGCGAGGTGCGGGCCAGGGGTGAGGGACTCGAGGTCGATCGGAGCCCCGACGAGCTCGGGGTAGACCATCGCCCGGCCACCCTCGGGGAGATGGGCGAAGCCCGCCGGACGGGGCACGTCGAAGGGCAGCGCCCCGCCGTCGACCGCCGGCGACAGTCGTTCCAGCAGCTCGACCTCGCCTTCGAGCGCGGCTCCGGCGGCTGCGTGCTGCGGGCTGCGAACGACCCACCGGCGCCCGCGCGCGTCGAGCAGACCGGTCACCGCGAAGTCGGAGCCGTCGTGCTGAGGCGCTCTGGTCGCGACGACGTCGAGCTGGGGTATGGCCGCAGTGGCGAGAGCGGCAAGTGTCAACGGGGATCGGTGCACCGGACAACGGTAGGCGTCCGAGCGGCCTGGACAAGCCCCGCAGCGCGGCGCGCCGAAGAGAATCCGCCGTACGGTGAGCCGTGGACTCCGAACAGCTGCCTCTGTCGCGCTCTGCCGTCGACCCGGACGGCGTCGCCAGGGCTGAGCCGGATCTCCTGCCGCGGCTGCTGGCCGGCGACGGGACGAGGGTGCTGCTCGTGCATCGCGGCCTCGTCGCGATGACCCCGGGCCGGGTCGCCCTGGACCTCGTCGGGCCCGGGCTGCTGCCGACCGGGCACGACGGCACCGCAGCGACCGGGCCGACGACGCTCGCCTACCTGGGTCGCGACGACGAGGCCGCCTACCTCGTCTGCGTCCTGTCCGAGAGCGCGGGGGACGAGCGGGACTTCGCGGGAGTCCCCGTCGTCGACGAGGCCCTCGTGGAGGGGCGCTCGTGGGCGAGCCTGCGGGAGGTCGGGGGTGACCTGGGTGACCGGGACGCCGGGCTCGCCTCCTCCGCGGTGGCCCTGGCGGCATGGCACGCACGTCATCCGAGGTGCCCGCGGTGCGGCGAACCGACCGAGATCTCCCTGGCGGGGTGGGCTCGACGGTGCACGGGTGATGGATCGCTCCACCACCCGCGGACGGACCCCGCGGTCATCGTCGCGATCACGGACGACCAGGACCGCCTGCTCCTGGCCCACGCAGCGCAGTGGCCGCAGCGCCGATTCTCCCTCGTGGCCGGCTACGTCGAGCCGGGGGAGTCGCTCGAGGCCGCGGTCCACCGGGAGGTCGCCGAGGAGTGCGGCCTCGAGATCGGCGGCCTCGTCTACCAGGGCTCGCAGCCGTGGCCCTTCCCTTCCTCGCTCATGCTGGGCTTCCGAGCGACGGTCACCGGAGGTCGGCTCGAGGTCGACGGCGCGGAAGTCACCGCGGCGATGTTCGTGTCGCGGCCTGACCTGGCGGCGCTCGTCGCGAGCGGAGAGGTGCTGCTGCCGCACCGGTCCTCGATCGCCCGGGCGTTGATCGAGGAGTGGTTCGGTGACCGGATGTCGGGGGCCTGAGGCGCCTGCGCGGGCGATGTCAGCGCGTGCTGCGAGAATCCCTGCGATGCCCGCCACACCCGCCCCGACTCCCGCTGTCCGCCCGGCGCTCGGCTCCGAGGAGCTGCTCGCCGCCCTGGACGACGATCAGCGCGCCGTCGCAACCGCGCTGACGGGGCCGGTCTGCGTGCTGGCGGGCGCCGGGACCGGAAAGACTCGGGCCATCACCTACCGGATCGCGCACGGCGTGCGGGCCGGCGTCTACAACCCCGCGAGCGTCCTGGCCGTCACGTTCACGGCGCGGGCAGCGGGGGAGCTGCGCACGCGGCTCCGGGAGCTGGGCGCAGGCGGAGTCCAGGCTCGGACCTTCCACGCGGCGGCACTTCGCCAGCTGTCCTATTTCTGGCCGACGGTCGTCGGAGGTGCACTGCCCCGGATCGTCGAGTACAAGGCACCCCTCGTCGCCGAGGCGGCCAGCAGGCTGGGCCTGGACGTCGACCGCCCGGCCGTGCGGGACCTCGCCGGCGAGATCGAGTGGGCCAAGGTCAGCCTCGTCGCCCAGGACGACTACGTGCGCGTTGCCGCCGACCAGGGGCGCTCGGGAGTTGCCGGGCACGATCCCGCCACGATCGCCCGCATGCTCTCGGTCTACGAGGACACCAAGACCGAGCGGGGCGTCATCGACTTCGAGGACGTGCTGCTCCTGACGGTCGGCGTCCTCGTCGAGCGGTCCGACATCGCAGAGACCGTGCGCGGGCAGTACAAGCACTTCGTCGTCGACGAGTACCAGGACGTGTCCCCCCTTCAGCAGCGACTCCTGGACCTGTGGCTCGGCGGGCGCAAGGAGCTGTGCGTCGTCGGCGACGCCTCCCAGACGATCTACTCCTTCACCGGGGCGACGCCCCGCTACCTGATCGACTTTCCTCGGACGCACCCGGGCGCGGAGGTGGTCCGGCTCGTGCGGGACTACCGGTCGACGCCCCAGGTGGTCGGGCTGGCCAACGCCGTCCTGGCCAAGGCCGGCTCCGCCCGTTCGCGCGCCGCGGTCGAGCTGGTCGCCCAGCGACCGTCCGGGCCGGCCGTGCGGTTCGACGCGTACGACGACGACCCCGACGAGGCGCGCGGCGTCGCGGAGCGGATTCGAGCGCTCATCGTCAAGGGCACCCGGGTCAGTGAGATCGCGGTGCTCTACCGGACCAACGCGCAGTCGGAGGCCATCGAGCAGGCGCTCTCTGCGGCGGGTGTCGGCTACCTGGTGCGCGGTGGCGAGCGGTTCTTCGCCCGTCGTGAGGTGCGAGACGCGCTCGTCCTGCTTCGAGGCGCGCTGCGTTCTCCGGTCGACCGCGCGATGCCCGAGGCCGTGCGCGATGTCCTCGCCTCGGGCGGCTGGTCACCCGAACCGCCCGACTCGCGTGGCGCCACGCGGGAGAAGTGGGAGTCGCTCTCGGCGCTCGTCGCGCTGGCGGACGACCTGGCTGCCTCCCGCGGGGCGGATCTCGCGGCCTTCGTGGCCGAGCTCGACGAGCGTGCGGCCGCGCAGCACGCTCCGACCGTCGAGGGAGTGGCGCTCGCGTCGCTGCACGCCGCCAAGGGACTCGAGTGGGACGCGGTCTTCCTCATCGGCGTGTGCGAAGGACTGCTCCCGATCTCCCTCGCCGAGCGGGACGACGCCATCGCGGAGGAGCGTCGGCTGCTCTACGTCGGCATCACCCGGGCCCGGGAGCACCTCAACCTGTCCTACGCGCGGGCGCGCACGGTGGGCGGCCGAGCATCTCGCCGCCCGTCCAGGTTCCTCGACGGGATCTGGCCCGAGACCGGGTCGCGGGCCCGGGGTGCGCGGGCAGCCCGGCACAGCGCCACGAAGGCTGACGAGCTCGGGCCGGTCGATGCTGAGGTCTTCGAGCGGCTGCGGGCCTGGCGGGCCGGCGTGGCGCAGGAGACGAGCAAGCCCGCCTACACGGTTCTGCACGACACGACGTTGAGCGCGATCGCGACGGCCAAGCCCCGGGAGCTCCGTCAGCTGGCGGTGATCCGGGGGATCGGCGCGGCCAAGCTCGACCGGTACGGCCCGGCCGTGCTCGCGATCGTGCGCGGTGATGATCCGCCGCCGCTCGAGCCGGCGAGCCTCTGACGCCGGTAGCTCAGCCTGACGTCGACGGCATCTCGGAGAGGCAGCTGCAGCCACAGTCCGGGTGTGCCGTCCAGATCCGGCGACGCGGGAGCGGCGTGATGGCCGCGACCTCGAGCGTCGCGCCACGGGTGTCGGTCACGCGACCGTCGAGGTGGGCCAGCACCTGGCCGACGGCCACGGCCGCGGCCAGCGGCGCCAGGCTCGACTCGGCGCTGGTCTCCGGCTCCGCCGCGAGCTGGGTGGCGACCGCGGGCCAGCGGTCGTCGGCGTCGCACCGGTGCAGGTCGAGGCAACGCAGGCACGGGCCGTCCCCGGGCACGACGAGCGGTCCGACGACCACGTCGACGTCGCCGACCACGACCGACAGGTGCGCCAGGTCCTCTCGCACCAGCGGCCTCGACCGCACCGGGCTCGCGACGGCATGGTCGACGAGGACGCACAGGTCAGGGCGTGTCCCGAGCGCTGCTGTGGTGCGTAGCGCCGGCCTCGTGACGAGCAGGACCTCGGCACCGGCGGTCTCGCGCGAGCGTCCGACGTCGGCCGGTCGGAAGGCGCCTGGAGCGACGTCCCGCGCGCTCACCGGCGACCGGTCCGAGAGCAGGACGGTCCCGACGCCGGCAGTCGCGAGGCCCGAGGCGATCAGCATCCCCAGTCGCCCCGCTCCCAGGAGGGCGACGGAGCTGCGGTGTCGGCGAGCCAGCACGGACCAGCCGTCGCCGTCGGGGCGGAGCCTTCCCCAGTAGGCGGCGTCCGTCGCCTGGGCCGCGGCCGAGCCGCGCTGCCCCGAGGTGCCGGGAAGACCGACGTCACCGGAGACCAGGACGCCCGCCCGCTCCATGGCATCGACCAGCGTCTGGACACGGCCGGCCGCGATGCCGGCCACCTGCCCGGCTCGGATGAGCTCCTTGAGGGGAAGGCCTGATGGCACCAGGTCGAGCAGTGCCTGCTCGGCGTCGGTGAGCCCGTGGAGCACGACGCCGCAGCGCGGGTCGGTGCCGATCTGCGCGGCGCCGCGCTCCCGCCACAGCACGCTGAGGCCCTCCTTGAGCCTCACCCGTACCTCTGCCTGCGCTGCCACGTGGTGGCCTCCCGCCGTCGCCCCGGTCCACCGGCACCCCCGGTGGCTGCTGAGGGCGAGCCTGGCACGTCGAGGTCGGTGGCGGCCGCGCTCGTCGGCCGGCTGTGGACCGCCGACCGTCGGCGATGTCAGGGGGTCCGCTTAGAGTCTGGTTCGTGACCAGACGCCAGCCCCTCAGCGGCCCCGCCGCGACCGACCAGGCGGTGCCGACGCGAGCCGACGTCGAGGTGCGTCGCAGCGCACGGCGCCGGCGAACGGTGACGGCATTCCGGGAGAACGGCAAGACGATCGTCGTGATCCCGGCAAGCCTGTCGGCCAAGGAAGAGTCGGACTGGGTCGAGCGCATGCTGGTGCGGATCCGGGCTCAGGAGAGCCGGCTCACGGCACAGGGGGATCTGGCCGAGCGGGCCGTCGTCCTGTCGCAACGGTACTTCGGAGGTCGTGCCCGCCCCTCCTCGGTCCGCTGGGTGACCAACCAGAACTCTCGCTGGGGTTCCTGCACGCCGTCCGAGGGGACGATCCGGCTCTCGCACCGGCTCAAGGGGATGCCGGAGTGGGTGATCGACTCGGTGCTGGTGCACGAGTTGGCCCACCTCTTCGAGTCTGGGCACGGTCCGCGGTTCCAGGCGCTCGTGAGTGCCTACCCGCAGATGGACCGAGCTCAAGGCTTCCTCGCCGGGGTTGTCCACGCGCAGGCCCACGGGGTTCTTCCCGTGGGCGGGCCTGCCCCGGACGCGGTCCCCACGCACGGCGCGTCGAACTCGGTCTGCGGCGAGGATGGCACCCTGTTCTAGGAGTTCGTGTCCCAGACCACATGGCGCAGAGTCCGTGCCCGAGACTGCGTGGCGCCCGGCTAGTCGCGCTCCTGGCCGTCTGAGCCTGGCCCGGTTCGACCGTCGCTCGGCCGATCATCGCTCGGCCCGGGTTCTTCCGACCCGCGTGCCTCGGCTGCG
>JAHECE010000077.1 GCA_024641895.1 Actinomycetales bacterium | reverse complement strand
ACCCAGCGGCTCGGCCGCGAAGTCGAAGTCCATGGTCCCCGCAAGGGCGTAGGCGATGACCAGCGGCGGGGAGGCGAGGTAGTTCATCTTGACGTCGGGGTTGATCCGGCCCTCGAAGTTTCGGTTGCCGGAGAGCACCGAGACGACCGCGAGGTCGTGGGCGTTCACCGTCGCCGACACCTCCTCGGGCAGCGGACCCGAGTTGCCGATGCACGTGGTGCAGCCGTACCCGACGAGGTAGAAGCCGAGCTTCTCCAGGTACGGCCACAGGCCGGCGGCCTCGTAGTAGTCGGTGACCACCTTGGAGCCGGGCGCCATCGACGTCTTGACCCACCGCTTCGAGGTGAGCCCGCGCTCGACGGCCTTCTTCGCCAGGAGGCCCGCCGCAAGCATCACCGACGGGTTCGACGTGTTCGTGCACGACGTGATCGAGGCGATCACCACGTCACCGTGCGTGATGTCGTACGTGTCGCCCGCCGGCGTCGTCACCGGGAAGCGGTGGCCGGTCGAGCTCGTCATCGCGGGCGGGTCCGACGCCGGGAAGGATTCCTTGTCCGCCTCCTCGACGACGTCGAAGATCTCCGGGGCATAGGTCGGCAGGTCGCGCTCGAAGGCCGACTTGGCCAGCGACAGCTCGATGCGATCCTGCGGACGCTTCGGGCCGGCGATCGAGGGCACCACCATGGACAGGTCAAGCTCGAGGTACTCGGAGAAGACCGGCTCGGAGTACCCCGGGGACTGCGGGTCGTGCCACAGCCCCTGCTCCTTGGCGTAGGCCTCCACGAGCGCCACCTGCTCGGGCGAGCGTCCGGTGAGCCGCAGGTAGTCGATGGTCACGCCGTCGATCGGGAAGATCGCCGCGGTCGAGCCGAACTCCGGGCTCATGTTGCCGATGGTGGCGCGGTTCGCAAGCGGCACCTGGGCGACGCCGTCGCCGTAGAACTCGACGAACTTGCCGACGACGCCGTGCTGGCGCAGCAGCTGCGTGATCGTCAGCACGACGTCGGTGGCCGTGGCGCCCGACGGGATCGAACCCGTCAGCTTGAAGCCGACGACGCGTGGGATGAGCATCGAGACGGGCTGCCCGAGCATCGCGGCCTCGGCCTCGATTCCGCCGACACCCCAGCCGAGCACACCGAGGCCGTTGACCATCGTGGTGTGCGAGTCCGTGCCGACGCAGGTGTCGGGGTAGGCCCGCACCACGCCGTCGACGCCGACCTCGCGAGTCATCACGACCGGCGCCAGGTACTCGATGTTGACCTGGTGCACGATGCCCGTGCCCGGCGGGACGACCTTGAAGTTGTCGAACGCCGTCTGGCCCCAGCGAAGGAACTGGTAGCGCTCGCGGTTGCGCTCGTACTCGAGCTCGACATTGCGCTCGAAGGAGCTGCGCTGGCCGAAGGAGTCGATGACCACCGAGTGGTCGATGACGAGCTCGGCCGGCGCCAGCGGGTTGATCCGGACCGGGTCGCCGCCCAGCTCGGCGACCGCCTCACGCATCGTGGCGAGGTCGACGATGCACGGCACGCCCGTGAAGTCCTGCATCACGACGCGCGCGGGGGTGAACTGGATCTCCGTGTCCGGCTCGCCGTCCGGGTCCCAGCCTGCGATCGCGCGCACGTGGTCGGCGGTGATGTTCGCGCCGTCCTCGGTCCGCAGGAGATTCTCCGCGAGGACCTTGAGGCTGTACGGGAGTCGCTCGACACCGGCGACGGCGGCCAGCCGGAAGATCTCGTAGGACCGGCCCCCGACCTCGAGAGTGCTCCGGGCGGAGAAGGAATCGACGGTGCTCACGTGTGCTCCCTCGGGCTACGTCTGCTTTTCGGTCAGGAGTGCTTCGGCTGGCGCATCCTCCCACGACGGCGCGGACCCCGGGCCGCGTCGTCGGACCACCCGGCCTGTCAGTCGTCCGACGCGCTAGCGCGCGTCGCCCCCCGCCGGGCCGGTGGATCCGGGGATCACCGTATCCTCCCGGGACGCCCTGATCCGGTGCACGATCTCCACGAGCAGGCACCCCAGCGACCCGACGACGAGCACGAGGATGCCGGTCTCGCGGTTCGGCAGCTCGAGGGCGAGGAAGGCACGCACCCCAGGCGCCAGGAAGGCCCCGACGGCGAGCGTGGCCATCACCGCGACGAGGAGCACGCGCCACCAGCTCCAGGGCCGCGCGAGCACGCCCAGCACCCACATGGCCACGACGAGGAGCACCAGCGTCGCGCCGCTGCGAGCCTGGCCCTCGTCGCCACCGAGGTGCAGCGGCGCGTAGACGAAGAGCACGCCGAGCCCCGTCACGACACCGGCCGGGATCGCGAACATCAGCACACGCCGCAGGAACCCGGGGACGTAGCGCCGATGGTTGGGCGCGATGGCCAGGATGAACGCGGGGAAGCCGATGGTGAGGAGACCGACGAGCGTGAGGTTGCGCGGATAGAACGGGTACGGCCAGCCGAGGCCGACGACGGCGATCGCGAGAATCGCCGCATAGGTGGTCTTGGTGAGGAACAGGTTCGAGACCCGCTCCATGTTCGCCATGACGCGCCGGCCCTGGGCCACGACGCCGGGCAACGTGTCGAAGCGACCGTCGAGCAGCACCAGCCGCGCGACGGCCTTGGTCGCGGCGGCGCCGTTGCCCATCGCGATCCCCAGGTCCGCGTCCTTGAGCGCGAGCGCGTCATTGACGCCGTCCCCGGTCATCGCGACCGTGTGCCCGTCCCTCTGAAGCGCCTTGATGATCGCGCGCTTCTGCTCGGGCATCACGCGGCCGAGCACCGAGTGCCCCCGGAGCACGGCAGCCAGCTCCTCGACGCCCGCCTCGTCCTGAGGGCTCACCGGAAGCCGCCTGGCATCGATGCCCTCCACAGCGACGCCGGGCCCGTCCAGCTCGACGACCCGCGCGATCGCCGCGACTGTCGAGGGGTTGTCCCCCGAGATCAGGATCACTCGCACACCCTGCTCTCGGAAGTAGGCCAGGGTCGCCGCGGCGTCGGGCCGGACCCGCTCGCGCAGGACTGCTACGGCGACGGGCTGGAGGTCGCCCGGCAGCGGCTCGTCGACCGTCGGCAGACCCGACGCCGCGCTCGCGAGCATGACGACCCGCAACCCGGCCTCGGTGCTCGCCGCGACCCGGGCGAGCGCCTCGCGCGCGGCGGGATCCGTCCGCCCGGCGAGCAGCACCTCCGGGGCGCCGAGGACCCAGCACCCTTGCGCCGTGCGCAGCGCACTCCACTTCCGGGCCGAGGAGAACGGCACTGCCTCGAGCGCCGGCGCCGGCTCGACTCCCTCGAGGCCCGGCAGGATGGCCGCCGCGGTCGCGTTGGCCGCCTCGTCGGCGGAGAAGGCGGCCAACGCCTCTCGCATCCCCGGCACAGTCCTCGCGAGGTCGTCGACCGACTCCAGCACGACGGTGCCGTCCGTCAGCGTCCCGGTCTTGTCCAGGCAGAGCACGTCGACGCGGGCGAGCACCTCGACGGCCGGCAGCTCCTGCACCAGGACCTGCCGGCGGGCGAGGATCATGGCCGCGAGCGCGAAGTTCACCGAGGTCAGGAACACGAGTCCCTCGGGGACCATCCCCACGACGCCGGCGACCGCGAAGACGACGGCGCGGCGCCACGTGCCGTCCGCGATCGCCTGCGCAGGGCCACCGGCGTGCTGCAGCTGGCTCCAGAACAGCAGGAGCGTGACGGGGACGATGACCCACGAGATGGCCACCAGGACGGCGTTGATGCCGACGCGGAGCTCCGAGGTGACGAGCGAGTAGCGCCGGGCCGCGGCAGTCAACCGGTTGGCGTACCCCTCGGCGCCGACCCGCGTGACATGCACCGCACCATGACCCGCGACGACGGCGGAGCCCGACAGGACCTCGCTCCCGGGGACCTTGTCCACATCTCTGGACTCACCCGTCAGGAGAGACTCGTCGAGCTCCAGCCCCGAGGCCTCGAGCACCACGCCGTCCGCCGGGACCTGGTCGCCCGTGGAGAGCAGCAGCACGTCGTCGAGCACGATCGTCTCGAGCGCGATCTCGACCTGCGCGCCGTCGCGGATCACCCGCGCCTTGGTCGCGTGCAGGATGGCGAGCCGGTCGAGCGTCCGTTTGGCGCGGTACTCCCCCCCGATCCCGATGGCGGTGTTCAGGACCAGGACGACGCCGAAGAGCGCGTCGCGCAGGTCGCCCGCGATGACCACGAGCAGCAGCGCGACGGTGAGGATGAAGTTGAAGAGGGTCAGCACGTTCGCACGGATGATGCTCGTCAGGGACCTCGACGCACTGTCCGTCGCGGTGTTGACGAGCCCGGCATCGACCCGGACCGCGACCTCCGGCGCAGTCAGACCCTGCAGGCTCACGCGCGCCGCAGCAGGGCGACGCACTCGACGTGGTGCGTGTGCGGGAAGAGGTCGAACGCGCGCAGACCGGTGAGCTCGTAGCCGTGCCCGGCCGCCGCGCGCAGGTCACGGGCCAGCGCCGCGGGGTCGCAGGCGACGTAGACGACCCTCTCGGGCGCCCGAGCGCAGATGGCCGCCATGACCTCGGGGCCGGCGCCCGAGCGGGCGGGGTCGAGGACGACGACGCCGCCGGGCGCCCCTGCCTCGGGTTCTTCGGCCGCCTGCGCCAGTACCTCCGCGACGTCACCCGCGTGCAGGACGACCTGCGCAAGGCCGTGCGCATTTCGTCGTGCGTCGCGCACGGCGCCGACGTCGGCCTCGACGGCGTCCACCCGCCCCAGCGGGCCGACGGCCGCGGCCAGCGGCAGCGTGAGCAGCCCGGCCCCGGAGTAGAGCTCGAGCACGTGCTGACCGGGGAGCAGGTCCGCCGCCGCCAGGACCTCCTCGACGAGCAGCGCCGGCGCGCCGGCGTGGACCTGCCAGAAGCCGGCGCCCGAGACTCGGTACGAGAACTCCTGGCCGCCCGCGACCACGAACTCCCGAACGGATCGGCGCTCGCCGCGAACCGGCTCGCCGTTGACGAGAACCAGCGGGCGGTCGCCGCCCGCAGGCGCCACGGCGTCGATCCTGGCGCCCGGCGGCCACTGCCTGTCGAAGAGCCCGAGCGTGCTGATCCCCGGAACCGCGAGCGGCATGTCGCGCAGGGGCACGACGTCGTGCGAGCGGTGGCGGTACATCCCCGCCCGACCCTGGGCATCGGCCGTCAGCTCGATCCGGGTGCGCCACCCCAGCCCCTCGAGGGCGTCGTCGTCCGGCACTGCCACGACCTCGACCGGGCGCTCGATGCCGCCGATCCGCCGCAGCGCGTCCTCGACCACATGCGCCTTCCACCGTCGCTGCGCGGGCAGGGCGACGTGCGCCAGCTCGCCGCCACCGACGCCGCCGGGCCCTGCAACCGGCCAGAGCGAGGGAACCCTGTCGGGCGACGCCGTCAGGACCTCGACCGCGTCGGCCCGCCAGTAGCCCTTCTTCGCGGTCTCGGTGAAGCGCACCCGGACCGTCTCACCCTCGATGGCGTGCCGCACGAAGACGACGCGCCCGTCGAGACGGGCGATGCAGTGGCCGCCGTGCACCGGCGGACCTACCTCGAGGACGACCTCGTCCCCCGGTCCCAACGTGTCACTCACTCCGGCGGTCTCTTCCCAGCTCGGTCGTGTCGTACCGGCCGGAAGCCTTCTCGTTGAGCTCCGCGGCCGAGAGCAGCTGCCATGGCACCGAGGCGACGACGACGCCCGCGGTCAGCCGGAGCCGGCTCTTGAGGCGACTGGCGCTCTGGTTGTGGAGGATCTGCTGCCACCAGTGACCGACGACGTACTCGGGGACGAAGACGACGACGAGGTCGCGCGGAGACTCACGGCGGATCGAGCGGACGTACTCGAGCACCGGCCGCGTGATCTCCCGGTACGGGGAGTCCAGCACGGTGAGCGGCACCGGCACCCTGGCCTCCTCCCACTCGCGCCGCAGCGCAGCCGCCTCCTGGTCGACGCCGACGGTGACGGCCTCGATGACGGACGGTCGGGTGGCGCGGGCATACGCGAGCGCCCGCATCGTCGGCTTGTGCAGGCGGGAGACCAGGACGATCGCGTGGACCCGAGACGGCAGGGCCCGCGCGGACGCCATGTCGGAGACCGTCAGGTCCTCCATGACGCGGTCGTAGTGCGACCGGACGGCCCGCATGGTCAGGAACATGAGAGCCATCAGCACGATCGCGATCCACGCGCCGTGGGTGAACTTGGTGATGAGCACCACCACGAGCACGGCAGCCGTGAGGACGAAGCCGAAGGTGTTGACCGCTCGGGACCGCAGCATCGTCCGTCGCGCCTGCGGGTCGGCCTCGACCCGCAGGTGCCGGGTCCAGTGCCGCCGCATGCCGAGCTGGCTGAGCGTGAAGGAGACGAACACACCGACGATGTAGAGCTGGATGAGCCGGGTGACCTGCGCCTCGAAGGCGACGATGAGGACGATCGCGGAGCCGGCCAGGATGATGATCCCGTTGGAGAACGCGAGCCGGTCCCCGCGCGTGTGCAGCTGGCGCGGGAGGAAGCCGTCCTTGGCCAGGATCGACCCCAGCACCGGGAAACCGTTGAACGCCGTGTTGGCGGCGAGGACGAGGATGAAGCCGGTGGCCGCGGTGACGAGGAAGAACAGCGGCGGCACGGCGTGGAACACCGACTGCGCGAGCTGCCCGATCACCGGGTCCTGCTCGTAACCCTCCGGTAGCGGCTGGCCGTCCTTCTGGATCAGCTGGACGTGGGGGTCCTCGGCGAAGTGCACGCCCGCGCGTTGGGCCAGGGTCAGGATGCTCATGATCATGACGACGGCGATCGTGCCCAGGAGCAGCAGCGTGGCCGCCGCGTTCTTGGACCGTGGCTTGCGGAACGCCGGAACCCCGTTGCTGATCGCCTCCACGCCCGTCAGCGCCGCGCAGCCGGAGGAGAAGGCGCGCAGGATCAGGAACGCCCCGGCGAGGCCTGTGAGCCCGTCCTCGAAGCCGGGCTGGTTCACGAGGGTGAGCTGCGCGCTGGCCGCAGGCTCGAGCGTGCCGGCCAGCGCCTGGAACATGCCGGTCACGATCATCAGGCCGATCGAGCCCATGAAGATGTAGACAGGGATGGCGAAGGCTCGTCCCGACTCGCGCACCCCGCGCAGGTTGAGCAGCGCCAGCAGCGCGACCATGCCGACGGCGACCGCGACCTCGTTGCCTCGAACCCCTGGCACGATCGCAGCCAGGTACTGCGAGCCGGAGGAGATCGACACCGCGACGGTCAGCACGTAGTCGACCAGCAGCGCGCTCGCCACCCCGAGGCCGGCGCGCGGCCCGAGGTTCACGGTGGCGACCTCGTAGTCGCCGCCTCCCGAGGGGTAGGCGTGCACCGTCTGGCGGTAGGACGTCACCACCGTGAGCAGCACGACCGCGACGGCGACGCCGATCCAGGGCGAGAGCGCGTAGGCCGACATCCCGGCGATCGAGAGGGTCAACATGATCTCGTCGGGCGCGTAGGCCACGGACGAGAGCGCATCGGAGGCGAAGACGGGCAGCGCGATCCGTTTGGACAGGAACGTGTGCCCCATCCGCTCCGTTCGGACAGGTCGGCCGAGGAGCACGCGCTTGGCTGCGTCTGCGATGTCCGGCACGAAGACTCATGCTAGGTGCACGCAAGCCCGAGTACGCCAAACCCGGCCCCACGGCCCGGCGGGCTATGTCGTTGCCCGGTCCACCGCGTGGGAGGGCCCGAGAGGGAGCCGGCGTACCGCGCCGGCGGACGACGAAGCCGTCGGCTCCCGCGGGGCGTTCACCGCTGCGCCACCGACGGCGCGTGTAGCGTGCTGGCGTGCACTTCGTCATCATGGGCTGCGGCCGGGTAGGCGTGACGCTCGCCGAGTCTCTCGAGTCCTACGGGCACTCGGTGGCGGTGATCGACATCAACCCCGACTCGTTCCGCCGCCTCAGCTCAGATTTCGAGGGTCAGCGCGTCACCGGCATGGGCTTCGACCGTGACGCGCTGACGCAGGCCGGCGTCGAGGACGCCTACGCGTTCGCCGCGGTCTCCAACGGCGACAACTCGAACATCCTCTCCGCCCGGGTCGCGCGCGAGATGTTCGGCGTGAACAAGGTCGTCGCTCGCATCTACGACCCGAAGCGCGCCGAGGTGTATCAACGCCTGGGCATCACGACGGTCGCGACGGTCCGCTGGACGGCCGACCAGATCATGCGACGCCTGTTGCCCCTCGGCGCCGCGAACGAGTATCGGGACGCCTCGGGCCTCGTGAGCCTCGTCGAGATGGACCTGCACACGAGCTGGGTCGGGCACTCGGTCCGGCGTCTCGAGGCGGACTCCGGCACCCGCGTCGCCTATCTCAGCCGACTCGGCGAGGGCATCCTGCCGTCCTCGGACTCCGTCCTGCAGGAGAACGACGTCGTCCACGTCATGGTGCGGACGGACGACATCCAGTCGGTGCAGCGACTCCTCGCCCAGCCGCCCGTCGAGGAGGACTGAGATGCGCGTCGTGATCGCCGGGGCCGGGTCCGTCGGCCGTTCCATCGCGCGGGAGCTGCTCGGCCACGGCCATCACGTGGCCCTTCTCGACCGCCAGCCGAGCGCGATGCGTGTCGCCACCGTCACGAACGCCGAGTGGCACCTGGCCGACGCGTGCGAGCCCTCCTCGCTGATCCGCGCCGGGATCGAGGCCTGTGACGTCATCGTGGCCGCCACGGGTGACGACAAGGCGAATCTCGTGATCTCCCTGCTGGCCAAGACCGAGTTCGCCGTCCCGCGCGTCGTCGCCCGAGTGAACAACCCCAAGAACGAGTGGCTCTTCGACGAGGCGTGGGGGGTGGACGTGCTCGTCTCCACGCCGCGCATCATGACTGCGCTGGTCGAGGAGGCGGTGTCGGTGGGCGACCTGGTGCGCATCTTCACGTTCCACCAGTCGGGCGCGGCGATGTTCGAGATGAAGCTGCCCGAAACCTCCCCGGTGGTCGGTCAGACCGTGGCCGAAGTGATCTGGCCCGCCGACACCGTGCTCGCCGCGATCATCCGGGGCGATCGCCCGATCCCGCCCAGCCCGGACGACACTCTCGAGGCCGGTGACGAGATCCTGCTGATCACGTCTGCGCAGGCCCCGGAGGAGCTGGACGAGCTGCAGCAGCTGCTGTCTCCCGGACCAGGGCCCACGTCGCCCACAGGGTGAGCGCCCAGAGCGGCACGCCCATGACCAGCCGCGCGGTGCCGAGCCAGCCGACCTCCGCCTGGAGGTACAGCGGCACCTGGACCGCAAGCCGGACGGCGAAGAGCGCGAACCACAACCAGCTCGCGGTCACGTACCGGCGCACATGCGCGGGATCGGCCCGCCAGGCGGTTCCGGTCCCCCGCATCGCCCCGACGACGAGGCCCACCACCGGCCAGCGCACCAGGATCGAGACGAGGACGCCGAGCGCGAAGGCGACGTTCGTGACGAGGCCCCAGACGTAGTAGTTCTGCGCCTCACCCGTGCGCCACGCCCACACGACCCCGATCACCACCCCGAAAGCCCCGCCGAGCGCCTGGGTCAACGGCGTCCGACCGACGAGACGGGCGACGACCGCCACGAGAGCGACCGCCAGCGAGGCGACGACCGCGGGGGTGATCAGCCTCGTAGAGACGAAGACGACGACGAAGACGAGGCCCGGCGCGATCGACTCGATCGTCCCGCGCCAGCCGCCGACGGCGTCTGCGAGCGAGAAGTCAGCGCCCGCCAGCATGCGGACGCCGCGGCGGTCCTCGCCCGCCGCCCCGGTCTCGGCCATCACTCGCCACCGACCGGCGCGAGCTCGTAGCGGGGGTTGAAGATCGTGTTGCGCCGGCGCCCGGGGCAGACCATCCCCGACGCGACGAGCCGCCGACCAGGCTGGATGCCTGCGACGTCGCGGCGACCGAGCCAGACGAGGTCGACGCTGCCCGAGCCGTCGTACAGCTCTGCCAGCAGTGCCGGGACCTCGTCTTGAGGTCTGTACGTCACACTTCGCAGCACACCGGACACCTCCGCCCGCACACGCGGCCGCGTGTTCACCGCGAGCGTGCCCCCCCGGCTGTACGCGACGCGCTGCTCGTCGGCGGCCTCGATCTCGGAGCGGGAGGCGAAGATCCGGGCGATCACGCCCGTACCGCGGTCAGCAGGCGGCAGACCGTCGCCCCGGATGACGGGCGGCGCGGTGGACGACCGCGTCATCATCGGGTCTCCGTGATCTCGGGACCGCGCTCGAGGACATCCGCCGTCGGCACGGCGACCGCCGCGCCACCAGCCGGCCCGGCCGGCCCTCGCCCGGGCAGATGGAGCGGGAGCAGGTCACGAGGGGCGCGAGCCTCGTCCCCACGCACGACGACGACCTCGGCGAAGACGGCTTCGAGCGGCGCGGCGCTCTCCGGGTCGACAGCGGCTTTGCCGGTCAGGACGCCGCGCAGGAACCACCGCGGCCCGTCCACCCCGACGAACCTGGCCGGGCGGTGACCGGACTGGCCCTCCGGGGTGCGCACGGGCAGCCGAGCGAGAAGCTCGGTCCCGAACGGCCCCGGGACCTCATCGGCGGTTCCGCCCTGGCGGGTCACGGAGCCCGCGAGCTCCGCCCGCAGCTCGTCCCAGATGCCGAACGTGCGGGGAGCCGCGAAGGCCTGCACCTGCAGCGCGGAACCCTCGAAGCCGAGGTTGACCGCCACGGCGCGGGCCCCGTTCTGGTCCATCTCCATCCGCAGCTGCATGCCGACCAGCCCCGGGATCCGCAACGCGCCCAGGTCGAGACGGGCGCCCAGGTCAGGGACTTCGGTGAGGTCCCACGGTCCCCGGCTCGCCCCACGGCCGGGCGCGGCCGGCTCATGCTGCGCGTCGTCGGCCGGCGCGTCGGCCGCCTCGCCGTCAGCGGTCGTACCGTCATCACGGCGACGCGAGAACAGACCCA
>JAHECE010000293.1 GCA_024641895.1 Actinomycetales bacterium | reverse complement strand
CGACGGCGCTGGGCCAGCTGCCCGGCGGCACCTCCTCGAACGCGCAGTACGAGATCCCGCTGGACGTGACGGCACTGACCGCCAACCTCGGCAGCGCGACCACGATCGCCATGAGCGGCGGACCGGGATCCACGGACTCTCTCGGCGTGTGGGCCTCGGAGTTCGCCGTGAGCAGCTACCGGCCCGCGCTCGTCCTGGAGTTCGACCCGGGCACCGGCGGCGGGGACACCACGCCGCCGAGCACGCCGCCGGGCCTGGGCGCCACGGCAGGCGGTGCGAGCATCGCCCTGGCGTGGACGGCGTCGACCGACGACGTCGCCGTCACCGGGTACAGGGTGCACCGCGCGAGCGCCGCCGGCTTCACACCGTCGGCCGGCAACCAGATCGCGACGGCCACGGGCACCACGTTCACCGACCCCAGCCCCGGCACGGGCACCTGGTACTACCAGGTCGTCGCGACCGACGCCGCCGGCAACGCCTCCGCGCCCTCGAACGAGGCGTCCGCCACGGTGGCGGCCCCGCCGAGCACCACGACCCTCACCTTCTCCCCGACCGACGACGCCTACGTCCGCTCCGACCAGCCGAGCACCAACCTCAGCGCGTCCAACCAGCTGTGGTCGCGGGGCCCGACGCCGGAGCTGGTCTCCTACCTGTCCTTCAGCACGCCGGTCGCCCCGGCCGGCACCACGCTCGTCGGGGCCCGCCTGCGCGTGCGCACGACGACGTCGCCGTCAGCAGGCTCGGCAGACGCCTTCGTCGCGTCCCTGGCGACGGGCGCGTGGACGGAGGGCACGGTCACCTTCGCGACCCGCCCGACGACCACGACGGTGCTCGGGCAGCTCGCCGGCGGCAGCACCCCCGACACGGAGTACGAGATCCCGCTCGACGTCTCGACGCTGTCGGGCGTGCTCGGCAGCCCGACGACGATCGCCATCATCGGATCCACCGGGTCCACCGACTCGCTCGGGCTCTGGTCGAAGGAGTTCACCGTCAGCAGCTACCGCCCCTCCCTCCTCCTCGACTTCGGGTGAGGCCGCAACGGACTCCGCGGGGCGTCTAGGACGGGAGCCAGGCACGCAGCTCGTCGGCGAACCGCTCGGGAGCGAAGTCCCGGGCGCGCTGCCTCGCGCGGGCGGGCTCCAGCGACCGCGCCGCGTCGACAGCCGCCCGCACCTCTGAAGGACTGCTGAAGGACTTGACGAGGATGCCGGTGCTGCCGTCGAGGACCGACTCCGAGGCCCCGCCGAGCGCATTGGCAACGACGGGCGTACCGAAGGCCATCGCCTCCACCGGCATGATCCCGAAGTCCTCGACCGGCGGGAACACGTACACCGACGCACGCTGGAAGAGTGCCGAGAGCAGGTCGTCGCTCGGCGACACGACGAATCGCACGTCGACCCCGGACCTCGCCGCCAGCGCCCGAAGTGCCGCCTCCTCCGGGCCGCGGCCCGCGATGACCACGGGCATGCGCGACGCCCGCCCGGCCGCGATCACGGCGTCGAGCCGCTTGTAGGGCACGAAGCGCGACGCGCCGAGCAAGAACTCCTCGGGCAGGGACTTCAGGATCGCCGACTCGGCCTCGTCGAGCTGCCCGGCCCAGTCCCGACCGCTCAGCCCACGGGCGACGTCGACGGGCGGGTAGATGACCCGCGCCTCGACGTCCCACGATTGCCGGATGCGCTCCTTGATGAAGTGGCTGTTCGCGGCGTAGAGCTGATTCGGCTCGTTCGCGCGGGCTCGGTCGACCCTCCGGAAGAGGGGCGCGACCAGGCGCACCGCCCCTCGGGCGCCCCGCGTGTCCAGCGACGGGGCCCACAGGTACCGGGCGGGGGTGTGCACGTAGACGAACTTGGGCACGTCGGGCGCGCCGCGCAGCCGCGCCTGGTGCGCGAACAGGTGCGAGCTGACGAGGATCCAGGGGTAGCCGTCCGCCGAGCCGGGCCTCATGTTGCACCACACCACCGGCGCGGCGGCAGCCGCAAGGGGCTTGAACCTGCGCAGCGGGGTACGGGCCAACCAGCTCTCGACGACCCGCCGATCCTGGTACCGACCGGGGTCGTCGTTCCAGAGGCAGTAGAGATCTGCGTCAGGGAAGACGCGCACCATCTCGTCGACGACCCGCTCGGCGCCGCCGGTGGGCTCGATCCACTCGTGGACGATCAGACCGGAACGCGGGCGCGCGGCCTGCGCGGGGCGGGCCTTCGGCATGGAACTCCAGACGGGGGTTCGGGGACATCGGCGGTCCCCGACGACGTCAGGCGCCGTCGGGAGGTCCTAGCAATACTAAGTCCGCCCTCACCCGATTGATCATGGTCCCGCGAGAACCGAGCGCCCCGTGTCGCTGACCTGGACGCTCCCGCGGCGCCTGTGATTCATCCCTCAGCCACGGTGCTGAAGATCCAGGTCAGCGAGTTCCCCGGCTACCATGGAGACTCACCAACCGCCCCTGGACCAGCCGGCGACGGCCTCGGGAACACGACCAAGCGCGAGAACAGGGCACATGGACTCCCACCTCGTTCGGCCTTCGTCCACGCAGAACGCCAGATACCTCGTGGTGACCCACTCGGCGAGCCGCGGCGGCGCCGAGCTCGCGCTCGCCCGCTTCCTGCGTCGCAGCAACCTCCGGGCGGAGACCGAGCTGATCACCCTTGAGCCTGGGCCGATCTGGGACGAGGCCGCTCTCGACGGGGTACGGGTCAGCGCACCACGCACCGCCGCGCTCCCGGTGATGCTGGTGCGGCTCGGCCGATCCCTGCGCCAGGCCCGCCCGCGCGTCGTCGTCGCCAACACGATGCGCGCCGCCCTGTACGTCGCCATCGTCCGGCCGCGCGGCGCGCGGATCGTCTACTGGGTGCGCGACGGGCTGGACGAGAGCGCGATGACACCGTCGGCACTTCGCGTCACGAGGCTCGTCACCCTGCCCCG
>JAHECE010000292.1 GCA_024641895.1 Actinomycetales bacterium | reverse complement strand
CTGGGTGTTCGCCTCGTCGCGGGACCCGGCATCCAGGGCAGCTGCGGCTCGGTCGAGGTCGAGCACCAGGCGGTCGTACAGCATCGTCAGCAGGTTCGCGGGCGGCGCGGTCGTCACGGACTCCGTGCGGAACCTGGTGAGGAGGTGGGCCTGGTTCATCGTCCTCAGCTCCCGCTGCTCGACGTCGGCAGCCCGGCGAGCTGGCCGGCGAGCCAGTTCGACTGGGACTGCAGCTGACCCAACGTGACCTCGAGGGCGGAGTACGTCCGCTGCAGCGACTCGCGCCGCAGCTCGAGGCGGCGGTCCCAGCGCTCGATCTGCTCTCCGAGGTCCTTGACGACACCTTCCTGGCCCGTGATCTTCAGGGTCAGGCTGCCCGCGTACTTGTCCGAGGCCGTCGCGGCCGCCGTCGCGACCCTGTCCGCGAGACCTGCCACGATCGACTGGACCTTGCCCGGGTCCGCGGCGAGGGCTGCGGCGAACGTCTCCTCGTCGAAGGTGAAGGAGCCGTCGCGGCCGAGGACTATCCCGGCCTCGGCGGGCGAGAACCCGTCGACCGGTGACGAGGCCGCCGAGAGCAGGGCCTGGTGCGCGGAACGCACCGTGCTGTCGCCGGAGAACAACCCGCCGGTGACGCCGGTCGTCCCGTCCGCTCTGATCGTCGTCGTCACCGCGCTGCGTGAGGAGATCTCCGAGAGCACCACGCCCAGGGCGCCGACGAGGCCCGAGGCGAGGGTCGTGAGCGCGGCGTCGTCCCGGGCGATCGTGATGGTGACCGGGTCCTCGTCGGCGGCCGTGACGGCCGAGACCGTGACGTCCACGCCGGTCAGGAGATCGCTGAACGTGTTGGAGGACTGCGAGACGGACTGCTCGTAGGCCGTGCCCTTCCAGAGGGTGACCGTGGCGTCGCCGGCGGCGCGCACGAGGTTGCCGTCGAGCCGGGGCGCGGTGCCCGCGGTGACCTCGGCGGACGTTCCGGCGTAGACCTCGAAGCTCCCCGCCGTGCCGGTGGCCGTCCCGGTGAACTGCAGGCGGTACGTGGGTGGGTCACCGCCTGCGACCCGGACGGCGGTCGCCTTGACCCCGCCGTCGGAGGCGTCGTTGATGGCTTTGGTCACGTCGGCGAGCTCGCTGCTCGCGGGTTCGACGGTCACCAGGGTGCCGTCCGAGGTCCTGACGGTGACCTTGGGTGGCTGCGTCGGGAAGAGTGAGCTCGGGTCGGTGAAGGTGTCCGAGAGCGAGACCTGAGTGGTCGCGACCGAGTCGATGCTGAAGGTCAGGGTTCCCGCCTGGGCTTCCGAGGAGGCCGTCGCGGTGGCCGACTCCGCGGAGCTGGTGGCCTGCCACGCAGCCCACGACGTCGTCTTCGCCGCCGTCGTGGCGGTCTCGGCGAGGGAGGCGATCTTGGTGTTGAGGGCCTGGAGGCCCGTGACGAGGTCCCGGGTCGCGGCGGACTTCTGCTTGAGCAGGGTCTGCGGAGCGGCCTCGACCTGGAGGAGCTTCGTGATCAGCGAGGTCGTGTCCAGCCCGCTGACGAGGCCGTCGATGCCGAAGACTGACATCGGGTCCCCTCCTCCTGGTCCTGCGTGTCATCCGGTGGTCGAGCCGGTCGAGCCGGTCGAGCGGGTCGAGCCGACGGCATCGGCCGGCGACGGGGTGACGGTCCAGGTCAGCCCGCCGCCGGCCGAAGTTCTGCAGCCGCGCGTTGCGCGACGGATCATGCGGGGCGATTCCGGCGGTGCTCAGGTCATCGGAGCAGCTGCAGCACGCCCTGCGGGATCTGGTTGGCCTGGGCCAGCATGGCGGTGCCGGCCTGGGAGAGGATCTGCGCCCGGGTGAAGTTCACCATCTCGGCGGCCATGTCCGTGTCGCGGATGCGGCTCTCGGAGGCGGAGAGGTTCTCGACCGCCACGTTGAGGTTGCGCACCGTGTGCTCGAACCGGTTCTGGACGGCACCGAGGTCGGCGCGAGCGGTCGACACGAGGGTGATCGCACCGTCGATGTCGTCGATCGACGTCGCGTCGCCCACCGTGACCCCGTCGACGCCGAGCGTGGCGGCCGTGGTGTCGACCGTGGCGACGGTGATGGTGTCGCCGGTGTTGGCGCCGACCTGGAACACGCCCGCGTAGTTGCCGTCGAGGAGCTTTGTGCCGTTGAAGGTGGTCGTGTCGGCGATCCGCTGGATCTCCAGGGCGAGGGCGTCGTTCTCCGCCTGGATGTTGGCGATGGCCTCGGTGCTGAGCGAGCCGGTGCTGGAGGCCTGGACCGAGAGGTCGCGCATGCGCTGCAGGATCGAGTGGACCTCGGTCAGCGCGCCTTCAGCGGTCTGGACCACGGAGATGCCGTCCTGGGCGTTGCGGACCGCGACCTTGAGGCCGCCGATCTGCGAGCGCAGGCCCTCGGAGATCGCCAGACCGGCAGCGTCGTCGGCGGCCCGGTTGATCCGGAAGCCGGACGAGAGCTTCTCGAGCGACTTGCCGAGGTCGTTCTGGGTGTTGGACAGGTTGCGGTGCGCGTTGAGTGCCGCGATGTTGTTGTTGATGGACAGACCCATGATGACTTCCTCCTGAAACGGGTCGAGAAGCCCGCCCTTCCTGGGCAGCTGCACCTCCCATCGGCGCCGGGCCGGGGGATGTGAGAAGAAATGTGAGCCTCATTTATCTCGTCGCGACGACGGGAATATTGTCGCGTTTGATTCTGCCCGCAAAGGCGGGTCGGGGGTGCTATCCGTGGTGGTGCGCGGCGGCCGCTCGAGAAGTCGCCCGCGCCATTCGGCGCGGACTCGGCCGGCGCGCGCGTGACGGCCTCGCCGGGCCGGGGCGCGGCCTTGTGCCGAGGGCGCTGCCGTCGTGGGGAGGGTCAGCCGACGTCGAGCAGTCGGCGCACGGGTGCGAGCGCCGCGCCGTGCGAGACCCGGGCGGCGGTCGCTGCGGCG
>JAHECE010000076.1 GCA_024641895.1 Actinomycetales bacterium | reverse complement strand
GCGTGGGTGCCCCAACGGCCGCTCCTGCTTCCCGGAACGGTCCTGGACAACGTCATCGGGCCGGCCGGCAGCGCGGCACGGCCCGACGATGAGGACCTTGCACGGGCGGCGGCGACCACCGGCCTCGACGCAGTCCTCGCCGCGCTGCCGGATGGCTGGTCCACCGTCATCGGGCACGGCGGCGCCGGCCTGTCCGTCGGACAGCGTCAGCGACTGGCCCTGACCCGGGCGCTCGTCGGCAGGGAACCGCTCGTCGTCCTCGACGAGCCGACCGCCCACCTCGACGCAGCATCCGAGGCGCAGGTGACCGGGAGCATCCGCGCCCTGGCCTCCGCCGGGCGCACCGTCATCGTCATCGCGCACCGCCAGGCGGTGCTCGACATCGCCGACGACGTCGTGGCGGTCAGATCCACCGCGCACGAACCGGCCGCGGATGCGGAGCCGGAGCCGAGCACCGACGACGAGCTCGCCGGGAGCGGTCCGTGAGCGGCGCCTCGGCCCGGGCCGAGGCAACGGCCCTGCGCCGGGTGATCGGGATGCTCGAGCTCGACCGCCGGCGCGTCGTCGGCGCGGTCGCAGCCGGCAGCGCCGGCCTGGGCAGCGCGGTCGCGCTGGCGGCGGTCTCAGCCTGGCTGATCGCACGCGCCTCCCAGATGCCGCCCGTGCTCGATCTCTCCGTCGCCGTCGTCGCCGTGCGTGGGCTGGGCATCTCGCGTGCCGTGTTCCGGTACGTCGAGCGGCTGGCGTCGCACAGTGTCGCCCTGAACGGCGTCGCGGCCCTGCGTGAGCGCCTCTACACGGCCCTCGCCGTGGGGCGCAGCGATGCGGTCGCCGCGCTGCGACGGGGCGACGTCCTGGCCCGCACGGGCGCGGACGTCGACGCGGTGGGCGACGTCGTCGTCCGGGCGCTGCTGCCGGCAGCGGTGAGCTCGGTGCTCGGGCTCGGGACGGTCCTCCTCGTCGCGGCTTTCCTGCCGTCCGCGGCGTTGGTGCTGCTCGTAGCCCTCCTGATCGCGGGCGTCGCGTCGCCGCTGCTCACCGCCCGGGCGGTCCGGATTGCCGAGGTCGCGGCCTTGAGGGAGCGCGGAGATCTCGCTGCCACCGCGATGACCGCCGTCGAGTCAGCCGGCGAGCTCGCGGTCTCCGGGCGCACGGAGACCCTCCTGAGCGAGCTCGACGCCGCCGACCGCAGGCTCGCCCACGCCGCCGACCGCGCCGCCGGACCCGCAGCGCTCGCCGCGGGGCTGAACCTGGCAGCGATGGGCCTGGCCGTCCTGGCGGCAGTCCTCCTCGGTATCCCCGCCACCACTGCGGGCACGCTCGCCCCGGTCGAGCTCGCCGTCGTCGTCCTGGTTCCGCTCGCGGCGTTCGAGGCGACCGGGATGCTGCCCGCGGCCGCGGCGCAGCTCGTGCGCTCCGGTGGCGCAGCGCTGCGGATCGTCAGCCTGATCGATGGCGCCGCCGCGGCACCTGCCCCCACCGGACCAGTGCCGACACCTCGCCCGACGGACCGCGTCGCTGAGGGTTCGCTCGCTCGTCCGCCCGGCCAGCCGACCCTCGTCGCCAGAGGCCTGGCCTGCGGGTGGCCGGACGGGCCGACCGTCGTGGAAGCGCTGGACCTGGACCTCGCGCCCGGCCGCTCGATCGCCGTCGTGGGTGCGAGCGGCGTCGGGAAGACGACGTTGCTGCTCACGCTCGCCGGCCTGCTCCCGGCGCGAGCAGGCTCGGTGCACGTCTCCGGCGAAGACCCGTGGCTCCTCGATCGCGCCCGGGTCAGCCGCTCCGTCGTCCTGACGGCCGAGGACGCCCATGTCTTCGAGACGACCATCCTGGAGAACCTCCGCGTCGGACGAGGCGACGTCACCCCCGAGGCGGCGGTCGCCGTCCTCGACCAGGTAGGGCTCGGCCCATGGCTGGCGAGCCTGCCCGCAGGTCTCGACACGCCGCTGGGGACCGACGGCACCACGGTCTCGGGCGGCGAGCGGCGACGGCTCCTGGTCGCCCGCGCCCTGGTGACCGAGGCGCCGCTGCTGCTGCTGGACGAGCCGGCGGAGCACCTGGACCCGGCCGCCGCCGACGCGTTGCTGGGCGATCTCCTGCGGGTGTCCGCGACGCCTGAGCGCGGCGTCGTGCTCGTCACCCACCGACTCTCTGCGCTCGGCGCTGCCGATGAGGTCGTTCTCCTGGGCGCCGCCGCACGGTCGTCACCCGCCGGCGCTCCCCCGAACGCGGGTGAACAGGCCCGAGCGGGGGCCGGCGGACGGAACGCCGGAGCCGTCGTCGTGGCACGCGGCACGCACGCCGAGCTCGCTGCGACGGTGCCCGCGTACGCCTGGTCGCTCGCACAGGAGCAGACTGAGGCGCGGACCGAGGCTCCCGCCGGCGCTCCGGCAGCGCCACGAGCCGCCGCGACGCCCGAGAACGCCCGAGCCGACGCCGAACTGCCCGAACCCGACCTGCCCGAGGTGCATTGATGACGATGGACCATCTCCAGCCCGGACGTCCGTCCGCACCCGACGAGGCAGACGCCGGGCCGCAGCGGGCCCTCCTGCAGGCGGTCATCGCACTCTCCTCGCACCTCGAGCTGGCGGGCGTGCTGCAGGAGTTCGTCGAGACCGGAGCCCGCCTCACCGGAGCGCACTACGCCGCCATCGGGGTCCTCGACGCCTACGGGGAGACCTCCGCGTTCGTCCATACCGGCATGTCGCCCGAGACCGTCAAGGCGCTCGGCCACCCGCCCCGGGGCTACGGCGTGCTCGGTGCGATCCCGAACCACGACGTCCTGCGGCTCGACGACCTCACCCAGCACCCCGACTTCGGCGGCTTCCCGGCCGGGCACCCGACCATGCGCGAGTTCCTCGGCGTCCCCGTACGCGTGCGCCACCGCGTCTACGGGCGTCTCTACCTGGCAGGGAAGAACGGGGGCTTCACTCCCGAGGACGAGGGCACGGTCCGCCTCCTCGCGGCTGCCGCGGCCGTGGCGATCGAGAACTCCCAGACGTATGAGTTCGCACGGGACCGCGAACGCTGGCTGCGGGTGGAGCAGGAGATCACGACGACCCTGCTGTCAGGCGCCGAGGAAGAGGAGGCGCTCGAGATGATCGCCGCCCGCGTCCGCCAGGTCGCGAACGCGGACACCGCGATCATCGTGCTCCCCTCGCTCGGCGACACGTGGGTCATGGAGATCGTCGACGGCGAGGGCGCCGACGAGTTCATCGGCACCGTGATGCCCGCGGACGGCCGGGCCATGACCGTGCTGCGCGAGGGGCAGGGCACCATCATCGACTCGCTGTCCAGGACACGGGTGCTACGGATACCCCCCATGCGGCGCTTCGGCCCCGCGCTCTACGCACCCATGCAGGCCAAGGGCCGAGGCATCGGCGTCCTGATCCTGTTGCGCAGGGAGGACCGTCCCCCGTTCGTGCAGAGCGACTTGAAGACGGCAGAGTCATTCGCCGGCCAGGCCGCGCTGGCGCTCGTGCTCGCCGAGGCGCGGCACGCCCAGGACATCGCCGCACTGCTTGACGAACGCGCCCGCATCGCCAGAGACCTGCACGACCTCGCGATCCAACAGCTCTTCGCCACCGGGATGCAGCTCGAAGCGGCCCGCAACGCCGCCCGAGCGGGTCGGCACGAACCGGTGAAGCTGACGGCCTTGCTGGAAGCCGCGCTGGCCAGCGTCGACGACAGCGTGCGCCAGATCCGCACGATCGTGCGGTCGCTGCGCGACCCGGACGAGAACGTCTCGTTGGTCGAGCGGTTGCGACGAGAAGCCTCGCTCGCCCGCACCGGGCTCGGGTTCGCACCGTCGCTGCTCGTCGACGTCGACGGCGAGCCGTGCGGCAGCTCCCAGGAGAACCCCGAAGCCGCTGAGGTCATCGATGCCCGGATCGATGCGGACCTGGCGGACGACGTCGTCGCCGTCGTGAGGGAGGGAATGGCGAACAGCGCCCGTCACGCGCGCGCCTCGTCGGTGCGGGTCCAGGTGAGCGTCACGGGGTCAGGGCCTCGCGGGAGCGTCGTGGTGACGGTCGAGGACGACGGCTCCGGCGTACCGGCCACCTCCACGCGCCGCTCGGGGCTGGACAACCTCGACACACGCGCCAGGCGCCACGGCGGAAGCTGCTCGATGCGTCCCGGACCCGACGGGACCGGCTCACTCCTGACCTGGCAGGCGCCGTTGAACTGACCCGGCGGGCGCCCGCCGCGCTTCGCCCGGCTGGCTCGGCTAGCCGCGCCAGCCGCTCGCGCGCTGGCCGGCGACCCAGGCCGCGACCTGCGTACGGCGCTGGAGACCCATCTTCGAGAGCAACGCGGTGATGTGGTTCTTGACGGTCTTCTCGGCCACGCCGAGCTTCTCGGCGATCTCCCGGTTCGACATCCCGTCCCCGATCAGCTCGAGGACCTTGCGCTCGCTCGGGGTGAGGTCGGCGGTCGGGTCCTCGTGCCCGGCGCGGCGGCGAGTCACGGTCCGCTCGTCCAGGAGCGTGCGGCCCCCGGCCACCGCCCGGATCACGTCGGTGATCTCCGCGCCTCGCACGGACTTCAGCACGTACGCCCGGGCCCCGGCGCGAAGTGCGGCCGCGAGCGCGTCGTCGTCGTCGAAGGACGTCAGGATGATGGCCTTCGCGTCGGGCACCTGCTCGCGGAGCTTTGTCAGGATGTCGATCCCGGTTCCGTCAGGGAGCTGGAGATCGACCAGCACGACCTGCGGATGCACGAGCGTCGCGCGTCGCATGGCTTCTGCGACGGACCCGGCTTCGGCGACGACGCGGAGGCCGTCGGTTCGGTCGATCACCTCGGCTATGCCTCGACGCACGACCTCGTGGTCGTCGACGATCATGACCTCGATGTCACCGCGCGCGGTGTTGGGCTCAGTCGGCACGCGGTGACTCTATCCGCCAACGGCACGGCTTCGCCTCAGCGCTCGACACGTGGCGGCGGCTGGCATCGCGGGCAGCGGTAGGACGATCGGTTCATGAACGCCTCACGCACGACCACGACGCCGCAGCGACGGCACGGCCTCCCGGCCTGGCCGTACACGGCCAGCGAACGGTCGAAGTAGCCGCTCGCGCCGTTGACGTTGACGTAGAGCGCGTCGAAGCTGGTACCTCCGACGGCCAGTGCATCCTCCATGACGGCACCGACACCGTCGAGCAGGGCGCGCACCCGTGGCCGGGACAGCCCTGAGGTCGGCTCGTCGAAGTGCTCGGCCGCCCGCCACAAGCCCTCGTCGGCGTAGATGTTTCCGACGCCCGAGACGAGGCACTGATCGAGCAGCGCCCGCTTGAGGCCCGTTCGGCGCCCCCGCAGCCGATCGACGAGCGCCGCCCGCGCCGTCGTCCCGACCGCGAGGACCGGGTCCAGCAGGTCGCGCGCGATGTGGCTGATGGGTGCAGGCAGCGTTGCCGCCGCACTGCCCGACCCGCCCGGGGCGCCGTCCGCCGTGGGCACGAGCGGCGCCAGGAGGAGATGTCCGAAGGTCCGCTGGTCGACGAACCACAGCTCGCCGCCGTCGGCGAAGCGCAGGCGGACCCGCACGTGCGAGAGCACGGGGGCCGACAGCGGGGCGTCGCTCCGCTGGACAGCGCTCGCGACGTCGGACGCGCCGGCACTGTCACGGACGCGGCCCGCCGGGTACGGACCGCGCACGAGCAGCTGGCCGCTCATGCCGAGATGGATGAGGAGGGCCGCACCGGGGTCGTCCTCGACGGTGAGCCAGAGGTACTTGCCCCGACGCACCGCTGCACCCAGGACGGCGCCACGCAGCCGTGCCACCAGGTCTGCGGCCCCGCCGGGATGGCGACGGACGGCGCGATCCCGAAGGACGTCGACGTCCGCGATCTCGCGTCCGAGGGCGTGCGAGGCGAGGCCGAGCCGGACGGTCTCGACCTCTGGAAGCTCAGGCACCCGGCTCCGGGGCGTGGCCGGCCCGCGCGGGACCGGCCGCGGTGCTGCCGTCGGCGGCATCCGCATCGCCGAGGTCGCCCTGGGCGACGACGTCCGCGCCGAGGATCGACTCGTAGGCCTCCTCGGCCGCCAGCTGCTCGGCGATCTTCTTCGAGGTGCCGACGCCCTCCCCGCGGACGTGACCCGAGATGAGCACGCGTGCCGTGAACTCTCGCGCGTGGTCCGGGCCCTCACCGGTCACGTCGTAGACGGGCGCCCCGAGTGCGCGGCGCGCGACCGCCTCCTGCAGGCTCGTCTTCCAGTCCAGGCCTGCACCGGCGCGGGCGGCCCGCTCCAGGGCGGGGCCGACCATCCGCTCGATCAGGCCGCGGGTGGTCTCCAGGCCGTGGCTGAGGTAGACCGCCCCGAGGAGTGCCTCGACCGTGTCCGAGAGGATCGACGGCTTGTCCCGGCCTCCGGTGGCCTGCTCGCCCTTGCCGAGCAGGATGTACTCGCCGATACCGAGCTCACGGCCCATCGAGGCGAGCGCCCGCTGGTTCACGGTGGCCGCGCGCATCTTCGCCAGGGCACCTTCGGGCAGGTGGGGGTGGAGGCGGTAGAGGCGCTCGGTGACGACGAGCCCGAGCACCGAGTCACCGAGGAACTCGAGCCGCTCGTTGGTCGGGATTCCGCCCGCCTCGTAGGCGAACGAGCGGTGGGTCAGCGCGAGCACCAAGAGCTCGGGGTCCAGGTGGACGCCGAGCCGCGAGGTCAGTCGCTCGGCGGAGCCCGCGGGCGAACCGCCACCCGGGGGTCGGGTGCCCTCCGACGGCGGCACGCTCAGTTGTCCTCGGCCGCGAGGTCGCCGGTCAAGCCCTCGAGGGCAGCCCAGCGTGGGTCCCTGACCTCGTGCTTGTGCTCTCCGACGACCTCGGCCAGCGGGATGCCGCACTCCGGGCACAACCCGGGGCAGTCCGGGCGGCAGACCGGCTGGAACGGCAGTGCTGTGACGATGACGTCGCGCAGGGTCGGCTCGAGGTCGAGCCGGTCCTCATGCAGCTTCGGCAGCTCGTCCTCGCCCTCCGGCGCCTCGTGACCCGGGTAGACGAACAGCTCCTGGACCTCGGCCGCCAGGGGCTGCGAGATCGGCCCGAGGCAGCGTCCGCACTCGCCGACGACGATGCCCCGCACAGTCCCCGACACCAGCACGCCCTCCATGACGGACTCGAGCCGCAGGTCGAGCGCGAGGTCGCTGCCGGCCTCGATCCCCACGAGCTCGGTACCGAGGTGCTCGGGGGCGCCGATCACCTTCTGGACGGTACGCATCGAGCCGGGCCGGCGGCCGAGGTCATGGGTGCTCAGGACGAACGGCGAGTGCGAGTCCACGTCGGGGTGCTCCGGATGTCAGTGGAGGTGCGGCTCCTGGCTGACGCCCGCGGGCGCCCGGCTGCCGCTGAGGTGATCCGGGAGTCTACCGCCCCGCCCGCGACCCGCCCTGGGCCGCCCTCGGAACGACAGGCGCCCACGCGTCCGGTCCTGCGTCGTCGATCAGCCCTCGACGTCCGGCTCCGCACTAGCGCGGACCCGGTCCGCCAGCCTCGAACGGCCGGCCTTGACCTGGGACAGGATCTGGAAGAGATCCACCTCGAACTGCGCGAGCTTGCGGTCGATGTACTCGTCGGCGTCACGCACGATGGTCGCCGCCTTCGCCTCCGCAGCGGCAACGATCGCCCCTGCGCGAGACTCTGCCTCCGCGTGGACCTGCTCCTTAGTGATCAGCTGGTCGGCGCGGCCACGGGCGGACTCGATGAGCGAGGCAGCCTGGTGGCGAGCCTCCGCCACGACCTCGTCGGCGCCGGAGAGCACACCCTCGGCGGCCCGCACCTCGCCCGGCAGCGCACGCCGGGCGCGCTCGACGAGGCCGAGCATCTCGGAGCGGTTGACGATCGCGGAGGACGACATCGGCATCGACTTGGCGGCCTGCACGAGACCGGCGATCTCGTCGAGGATGTCGTCGAGCGAGCTCATCGCCGCCTGCGCCCGCGCCGGGGGACGCAGCCCCTGGCTCGGCTGAGCGCCGGGTCCGCCGTCGGGCTGGGAACCGGGCTGAGCGGTGCTGGACGTCATGACTTGCCTCCGAGAGGGGTACTGAGGGGGTTAGGCACGTAGGGCCGCGCGGACCGCGATCTCGACAGCGGGCGGCACCAGGTCGCCGATCTCGCCGCCGTGCCGAGCGACGTCCTTGACCATCGACGACGCGACGTGGGCGAACCGCGGGGCGCCCACGACGAAGACCGTCTCGACGCCGGTGAGGTGCCTGTTCATCAGGGCCATCGGGTGCTCCGCGTCGAAGTCGGCCCCCCCGCGAAGGCCCTTGACGACGGCGACGGCGCCGACCTCGCGGCAGAAGGCCGCGAGCAGCCCCGGCACGATCGCGACGCTGACGCCAGGGATGCCTGACACGGCGTCGGCGACGAGAGCCAGCCGGGTGTCGACGTCGAGGAGGACGTTCTTCGACGCGTTCTGAGCCACGCCGACGACGACCTGGTCGAACAGAGCACGGGCCCGCCCGATGATGTCGAGGTGCCCCAGTGTGACGGGGTCGAACGACCCAGGGCACACGGCGATGCTCACGGGGTCCTCACCCTGCAACCGTAGCGAACCACAGGGCAGTGTCGCCGTAGAGGCGCACCGCCTGGCCGTGGAGGGTGTCCGGCCAGCGCGGCTCCGCGCTGCGCCGCGAGCGTTCGACGGCGACGGCTGCGTCGGTAGCGAGCCACCGTGCGGCGAGCGCCTCCAGCACGGCTGCCAGGGCGTCGTCGTCGAGGTCATAGGGCGGGTCGAGCAGCACCAGATCGAAGGCCTCGGACGGGGTGCCCGCGAGGTAGGTCTCGACGCGCGCCGCCGAGACCTGGACGCGAGGGCCCAGCCCGAGCGCGTCGGCGTTGAGCCGACAGGTCCGGGCCGCCTCCCGCGCAGCCTCGACGAGCACGACCCGACGCGCGCCGCGGCTGGCGGCCTCGAGCCCGAGCGCGCCGGAGCCGGCGTACAGGTCGAGCACCGCGGCCTCCCGCAGGAGACCTGCATGGTCCAACCGACTGAACAGGGCCTCGCGCACGCGGTCGCTGGTCGGCCTGGTACCGCGGGCGGGGACGCGGAACGCGCGGCCCCCGGCCGTCCCAGCCACGATGCGGCTCATGGGGTCACGATATCGACAGCGGCCCATCAACTCGCGTGCCCGAGGTCCGGGCGGGCTACGGTAAGTGCGCAGGTCCGTAGGCAAAGGAGCCGTTCATGAGCACGCGCACGCCACCGGCTTCGCCCTCTTCTTCCAGGTCAGCCGACGCGGCGCGACCCGTCGACGCCGGGGGCCTCCCGTCCGACAAGGGCCCGCGCGGCTCCGCCGGGAAGGTCACGGCCCAGGATGCGCGCGACGTCGCCGAGAGCGCCCGCGACCGAGCCTGGCGGAAGCCGTCGTTCGGCCGTGAGCTGTTCCTCGGACACCTGCGGCTCGACCTCGTCCACCCGCACCCGACGCCGGATCCCGAGTCGACCGGACGGGGCGAGGACTTCCTCGCCAACCTCCGAGACTTTCTCGCGGAGCACGTCGACCCGCTCGTCATCGAGCGGGAGGCCCGGATCCCGGACGAGGTCGTCGCCGGCCTGGCCCGCCTGGGGGCCTTCGGGATCAAGATCCCGAAGGAGTACGGCGGCCTCGGGCTGGGCGCTGTGCTCTACGGCCGCGCCCTCATGCTGGCCGGCAGCGTGCACCCGAGCCTGACGGCCCTCCTGAGCGCCCATCAGTCGATCGGCGTCCCCGAGCCGATCCGCCTGGCCGGCACCCAGGAGCAGAAGGACGCCTACCTCCCGCGGTGCGCGGCAGGGGCCATCAGCGCGTTCCTCCTGACGGAGCCCGACGTCGGATCCGACCCCGCTCGCGTCGGCACCACCGCCCGACCGACCGAGGACGGCAGCGGGTACGTCATCGACGGCGTCAAGCTCTGGACGACCAACGGCGTCGTCGCCGAGCTGCTCGTGGTCATCGCCCGGGTCCCCAAGGGTGCGGGGCACCGGGGTGGGATCAGCGCCTTCGTCGTCGAGGCCGACTCCCCGGGGATCACCGTGGAGCACCGCAACCAGTTCATGGGACTGCGCGGCATCGAGAACGGCCTCACCCGGTTCGACGGCGTGCGGATCGATGCGGACGCGAGGATCGGCAACGAGGGCGACGGCCTCAAGATCGCGCTCACGACGCTGACGACCGGACGCCTCTCGATCCCCGCCGTGTGCGCGGGTGTGGGCAAGTGGTCGGTGAAGATCGCCCGCGAATGGGCCGCGGCGCGAGAGCAGTGGGGCGCGCCCGTCGGACAGCACGCCGCCGTCGCGCACAAGATCGCCTACATGAGTGCGACCGCCTACGCCATGGAGGCCGTCTTCGACCTGACAGCGCACCTCGCGGACGCGGGCGGCAACGACGTCCGGATCGAAGCCGCGCTGGCCAAGCTCTGGTCGAGCGAAGCCGGCTGGCTCGTATCGGACGAGCTCGTGCAGGTCCGAGGCGGGCGCGGCTACGAGACCGCGGAGTCGCTGCAGGCCCGGGGCGAGCGCGCGGTCGGCGCCGAGCAGCTCCTGAGGGACATGCGCATCAACCGGATCTTCGAGGGATCGACCGAGATCATGCACCTCCTCATCGCCCGCGATGCCGTGGACATCCACCTCGACGTCGCCGGGGACCTCATCGACCCGAAGGCTGACCTGGGCCGCAAGGTCAAGGCTGCCGGGCGGGCCGCCACGTTCTACGCCGGCTGGCTGCCGGGGCTGATCGTCGGCCCGGGGCTCGACCCGCGGGCCTACGCCGAGTTCGGGCCGCTCGCGGCCCACCTCAGGTTCGTGGAGCGGACGTCGCGACGCCTGGCCCGCGACACGTTCTACGGGATGGCCCTCTGGCAGGGACGGCTGGAGCGCAGGCAGGGCTTCCTCGGCAGGCTCGTCGACATCGGGGCCGAGCTCTTCGCCATGACGGCGGTCTGCGTGCGAGCTCGCGCGCAGGAGCTGGGCG
>JAHECE010000075.1 GCA_024641895.1 Actinomycetales bacterium | reverse complement strand
CGTCCTGCATGGGCTCGACTGGGCGCAGGAGGGCGCCGTCGCCTACGCGGTGCGGTGGTGGCCGACGGATCCGGCCGCACAGTACGACTCCAACCCGCCGGCGGACTTCCGCGCGGCGCGCGCGCGGGTCCGGGCCCAGGTGGAGCAGGCCGTCCGAGCCCTGCAGGCCTCGGTCGGCGGCGAGATCACCGACGAGTCCGGCTTCCTGATCGACCCGGCCTCGCTCTCTTGACCTCGTTCCCCGCACCCGCCCCCGCCGGCCCTCGTTCCCCGCACCCGCACCCGCCCCCGCCGGCCGTGGCCCCGTCGGGCCGGGTCGAGGGCTACGGCGCCCCGTCGGCCTGCCGGCCTCGGCGGACCGAGGCGAGGAGCAGCTGCGCGACGTCGAGTACCTGGACGTCGTCGCCCGCTCCGGCCGCGGACCTCGCCGCCGCGACCCCGTCCGTGAGCATGACGGTGCAGAACGGGCAGCCCGTCGCGACGGCGGTCGCGCCCGTCGCGACCGCCTCGGTTGCCCGCTCGACGTTGATGCGGGTCCCGATCGTCTCCTGCATGAACACGCGGCCCCCGCCGGCGCCGCAGCAGAAGGAGTCCTCCTCCTTGCGGGGCATCTCCGCGACGTCGAGGCCCGGCAGGGCGCCGAGCAGCTCACGCGGCGGGGCGTAGACCTCGTTGTGCCGGCCCAGGTAGCACGGGTCGTGATAGGTGATCGTCCGGGTCTCGTCCTCCGGCGGCGGCACCGGCACGAGCCGCCCTTCGCGCACCAGCCGGTTGAGCAGCTGGGTGTGGTGGACCACCTCGTAGGTGCCGTCGAGCTGGGGGTACTCGCGGGAGAAGGTGTTGAAGCAGTGCGCGCACGTGGCGACGATCTTCGTCGCCCCGGCCTCGGCCAGCGTCGCGACGTTCTCGGCCGCGAGCATCTGGAACAGCACCTCGTTGCCGGATCGGCGGGCCGGGTCGCCCGTGCACGTCTCGCCCTTGCCGAGCACGGCGAAGGGGACGCCGGCAGTGTGCAGCAGCTCGGCGACGGCGCGGGTGGTCACCTTCGCCTTGTCGTCGTAGGCCCCCGCGCAGCCGACCCAGAACAGGTAGTCCACCTCTGAGAGGTCGTCGACGTCCACGCCGACGACGGGCACCTGGAAGGCCAGTCCCTTCATCCAGTCGGCGCGCGCGCGGGCCGGCAGGCCCCACGGGTTGCCGGTCGACTCCAGCTTGCGGAACATCTGGGCGAGCTCCGGCGGGAAGGACGCCGCCATGAGGACCTCGTGCCTGCGCAGCTCCACGAAGGTGTCGACGTGCTCGATGTCGACCGGGCACTCCTGCACGCAGGCCCCGCACGTGGTGCATGCCCAGAGGGCGTCGGCGTCGATCGCGTGACCGACGAGGACGTCGTCCGACCCGGAGTGCGCGGCGTCCCGGATCGCCAGGGTCATGAGCTTGGGGGACAGCGGCTTGTCCGTCGCCCAGGCCGGGCAGACGTCCTGGCAACGACCGCACTCCGTGCAGGTGGAGGCGTCGAGGAGGCCCTTCCACGACAGCTCGCTCGGCTTGCCGGCTCCGAGGACGGCGTCGTCGGGCAGGTCCTCCAGGGCCTCGAGGTCGAGGGGCTTGCCGCCCACCAGGATCGGCTGGAGGGCTCCGAGCGCGGGCGCACCGCCCGGCTCCCGGCGGGCCCACAGGTTGACGACGGCGAGGAACCGGTGCCATGCCACGCCCATGGCGGGCTGGAGGCCCACCACCACGAACCACGCCATCGAGGCGAGGATCTTCGCGAGCGCGGCGATCACGACGAGGCTCTCGAGCGTCGCGACCGACGTGTCCGTCAGAGCAGCGCCGTACCAGGCGGTGAGCGGGAAGTGCCACGGGGTCGCCAGGACCGCCGTCGCCGGCTCCGCGGCCGCCAGGGCGTGCTCGAGCCCGCGCAGCGCGAGGACGGCGACGACGACGACGGCGATCGTCGCCTCGACGAAGTACGCCTGTCCCGCGTTGGAGCCGAAGAAGCGCGACGCGCGCCCCGGACGTCGGATCCTCGTCGCCTGCCGCACGATCGCGAGGGCCGTGATGCCGATCAGCCCCGCCCAGGCGAACAGCTCGACGAGCCACTCGAGCGGGGGGAAGTGGCCGATCCCGGGCAGCGCGTACGCCGGATCGACGAGCTGGCCGTACCCGGTCAGCAGGGTGATGAACAGGACAGGGAAGGACAGCATCACCGCCCAGTGGGCGACGCGGACGAGTGGCCGTCGGGCGAACCGGCCATGGCCGAGGACCTCCCTCAGCATCGTCGCCGTGCGCAGACCAGGTGATTCGGTGCGGCCGGGAGCGGGCCTGCCGGTGCGGACCACGGCGACGATCCGGGCGATGCCGCGAGCGAACACCGCCACGCCGACGACGGTCGCGGCGAGCGCCACGACCAACGCGGCGACCTTGAGCGCAGTCATCCGCGCGGCCTGCCTCTCCGAGACGAACGGGTCGCCACACGGTAGCCGAGATGCCCCGCCCCAGCCGCGCCCTACCGCGGGTAGAGTCCTAGGCCTCGCCACCTCGCCCATCCGGCCCACCCACCGGTCACGACAGGAGACGACGTGCTCCCACTCGTCACCCTGCAGCTCGTGGTGGCTCTCCTCGCGCCCGCCGCGATCAGGTCGTGGGGTCGTCGGACCTTCGTCGCCCTGGCCGCTGCGCCGGCGGCCGCGCTCGTCTGGGCGCTGGCGCAGGCGTCGGCGGTGTTCGGTGGCGGCGAGATGCCGATCGAGCGCATCGCGTGGGCCTCGACGATCGGGCTGAACCTCGACTTTCGGCTCGACGCCCTCTCCTGGCTCATGGTCGTCATCGTCAGCGGCATCGGGGTGCTCGTACTCCTGTACTGCTCGGCGTACTTCTCCGCGGACTCCTCCAACCTCGGGCGTTTCGGGGGCGTCTTCGTCGCGTTCGTCGGGGCGATGCTCGGGCTCGTCACGGCCGACAACACCCTGCTGCTCTTCGTGTTCTGGGAGCTGACGACCGTCTTCTCCTACCTGCTGATCGGCCACTACTTCGACCGCAAGGCGAGTCGTCGCGCGGCGATGCAGGCGATCATCGTGACCACCCTCGGTGGTCTCGCGATGCTCCTCGGCCTCGTGATGCTGGCCACCGCCGCGGGGACGTACTCCCTGAGCGGCCTGCTCTCCGCCCCGCCCACCGGGCCGGAGGTCGAGGTCGCCGTCGTCCTCGTCCTGCTCGGCGCCGTCACCAAGTCCGCCCTCGTCCCGTTCCACTTCTGGCTGCCGGCCGCCATGGCCGCCCCGACCCCGGTGAGCGCCTACCTGCACGCCGCGGCGATGGTCAAGGCGGGCGTGTACCTCGTGGCGCGGTTCGCCCCCGGGTTCTCGGACCTCACCGCCTGGAGGTGGCCGGTCCTCGTGCTCGGTTCGGCGACCATGCTCGTCGGCGGCTATCGCTCGCTCCGCCAGCACGACCTCAAGCTGCTGCTGGCGTTCGGCACCGTGAGCCAGCTCGGCCTGATGATCGTGCTCGTCGGGTTCGGCTCCCGCGCCGTCGCCCTGGGCGGGCTGGCCCTCGTCGCAGCGCACGCCATGTTCAAGGCCTCGCTGTTCCTGGTCGTGGGCGTCATCGACGACGCCGCCGGCACCCGCGACCTGCGCGAGCTGTCACACCTTGCGCGCCGCCTGCCGTACGCGGCCACCGCGGCCGCGCTCGCGACGGCCTCGATGGTGGGCCTCGTCCCCTTTGCCGGCTACGTGGCCAAGGAGGCCGCGCTCGAGGGGCTCTGGCACGACGGCGACGCGGTGGGTGTCGCGATCTTCGTCGTCGTCGTCATCGGTTCCGTGCTCACGCTGGCCTACGGGCTGCGCTTCTGGTGGGGCGCGTTCGGCAACAAGCCGGCGTCGGCGGGGGTCCAGCAGCTCAACCCGGAGCGCCCGGGCCTCCTCCTCCTCGGCCCGCCCGGGGTGCTCGCGCTCGGTGGGCTCGCGGTCGGGCTGGCCCCGGCAGGGCTCGAGAGGGTCCTGGCCCCGCACGCGGATCTCTACCCGCACGGTGAGGCGGGGCACCTCGTGCTGTGGGCCGGTCTCGGCGCTCCTGCCGTCGGGACGCTCGTGGTCCTCCTGGGCGGTGCCGCGCTGTTCGCCGCGCGGCACCGGGTCGAACGGGTACAGGCGTCCGCCCCGGCGGTGCCCGACGCCGACCTGGCCTATCGCCGCTCGATGCGGCGCCTGGACGCCGCGGCCGCGGCGATCACGGGCGCGACCCAGCGTGGTTCGCTGCCCGCCTACCTGGCCGTGATCCTCACGGTCACGGTCGCCTTCGCCGTCTCGACCACCGCGGTCGGCGGCATAGGCAGCCCGAGCGTCCGGCTGTGGGACACGCCTGTCCAGCTCGTCCTGGCGCTCTTCGTGGCCGTCGCGGCGATCCTCGCGGTCCGGGCCCGACGACGCCTGAAGGCAGTCCTGCTCGCGGGGGCCGTCGGATACGGGATCGCGGCGCTCTTCGTCGTCCAGGGCGCACCCGACCTCGCGCTCACCCAGGTGCTGGTGGAGACCGTCACGCTCGTGGTGTTCGTCCTCGTCCTGAGACGGCTGCCGGCGTACTTCTCGAACCGTCCCCTTGCCGGGAGCCGATGGTGGCGGGCGGCCCTCGGGCTCGTGGTGGGCATCGTCGTCTCGGGCCTGGCGATCCTCGCGCCCGCCGCGCGGATCCACGTGCCGATCTCGGTCGACTTCCCGGACCAGGCCTACACCTACGGTCACGGCAAGAACATCGTCAACGTGACTCTGGTCGACATCCGAGCCTGGGACACGATGGGTGAGATCGCCGTCATCCTCGTGGCGGCCACCGGCGTCGCCTCGCTGGTCTTCCTGCGCACCCGGATGCGGGCGATCGACCGGGTGCGCGACCTGACGCCGGAGACAGCGGCCGCTGTCTGGGCCGGTGGGCCCGACCCGACGGCGGTGCTCCGGCGCGGCCGACCGGGCGGCGCCGAGCCTGGTCCCGGGCGCAACCGCGAGTGGCTCACCGGCGGTGCCTCGCTGGCCCCGCACCGGCGCTCGGTGATCTTCGAGGTCGCCACGCGCCTCGTCTTCCACACCATGCTCGCTTTCGCCCTCTTCCTGCTCTTCGCCGGGCACAACGCGCCGGGCGGCGGCTTCGCCGCGGGTCTCGTCGCCGGCATCGCCCTGACGGTCCGCTACCTGGCGGGCGGGCGCTATGAGCTCGGCGAGGCCGTTCCGGTGCACCCCGGACTCCTGCTGGGCACCGGGCTCTTCCTGTCCGTCGGGGCCGGGCTGGTGCCGCTGGCGTTCGGGGGCGCGATGCTCCAGTCGGCCCTCATCGAGATCGATGGCGGCCCGCTGGGCACGATCAAGCTGGTGACGGCCCTGTTCTTCGACATCGGGGTCTTTCTCGTCGTGCTCGGGCTCGTGCTCGACGTGCTGCGTACCCTCGGCGGCGAGGTCGACCGGCAGGGCGAGGTCGAGGGTCGCGCCGTCCCGGACGTCGCCTACGACTCCCCGATCGTCACCGTCGACGACGCCGAACCCACGATCGAGCTGCCCGCCCAGGCCGGGGAGGTGCGCCCGTGACCGCCGTGCCCGCCAACCTCGTCCTGGTCCTGCTCATCGGCGTCCTGTTCGGTACCGGCGTCTACCTGCTCCTGGAGCGCAGCCTGTCGCGGGTGCTGGTCGGTGTCACGTTGATCGGCAACGGAGCGAACCTCCTGCTCCTCGTGGCCGGAGGCGCGGCCGGCGGCCCGCCGCTGGTGGGGTCCGGCCCCGAGGATGAGATGGCGGACCCGCTCCCGCAGGCGCTCGTGCTCACCGCCATCGTCATCACGCTCGGCCTTTCCGCGTTCTTGCTGGCCATGGCGTTCCGCAGCTGGCAGCTGCACGGTCACGACGAGGTGCAGGACGACCTCGAGGACCGCCGCATCGCGCGTCGCGTGGCGCGCGGCCTGCTCGCGCCGAACGAGCTCGACGACATCGGTGCCTCGCTCGCGCAGGATGCGGCCGAGGCGCGCGACGAGACCGAGCACAGCGACCAGCGCAACGACCTCGACGACACGTTCGTCAGCCCCGGACTGTTCCCCCACCGGCTTCCGGGACCGCAGCACCGCTCGCCGCTGACCTCCTCCGACGAGGAGGAGCGCCGATGACGCTGTCCTCCCTCGTCGTGCTCCCGGTGGCGATCCCGCTCGTGGCCGCGGGGCTCGCCCTGGCGCTTGCGCGCCGCCCGCGGCTCCAGCGGATCGTCACGGTCGTGGCCCTCAGCGCCGTCCTCGCCGTCGCGGTCGTGCTGATGGTGGCGACCGATCGGACGGGGCTCCTGGTCGCCCACGTCGGCGGCTGGGCCGCGCCGATCGGCATCGCCCTCGTCGTGGACCGGCTCTCGGCGCTGATGCTGCTCGTGTCCTCCGTGGTGATCCTCTGCGTGCTGCTCTACTCCTTGGCGCAGGGCGTCGCGGACGGGGACGAAGGTGCCCCGCTGGCCATCTACCACCCGACGTACCTCGTCCTCGCTGCCGGCGTCGCGAACGCGTTCCTCTCGGGCGACCTGTTCAACATCTACGTCGGCTTCGAGATGCTGCTCGCGGCGAGCTTCGTCCTCCTGACCCTGGGCGGCACGGGGGAGCGCATCCGGGCGGGCACGATCTACGTCGTCGTCTCGCTGCTGTCCTCGGTGCTGTTCCTCGTCGCCATCGCACTCGTGTACGCGGCGACCGGCACGGTCAACCTCGCGCACCTCGCCCAGCGGCTGCCGGAGATCGACCCCGGCATGCGGCTGACCCTGCAAGGGATGCTGCTGATCGCGTTCCTGATCAAGGCGGCCGTGTTCCCGCTCTCGGCCTGGCTGCCCGACTCCTACCCGACGGCGCCGGCGCCGGTCACCGCCGTGTTCGCGGGCCTGCTCACCAAGGTCGGCGTCTACGCGATGATCCGCACGCAGACGCTGCTCTTCCCCGACGGCCGGCTCGACGACCTCCTCATGGTCGCGGCGTTGGCGACCATGCTCGTGGGCATCCTCGGCGCGGTCGCGCAGAGCGACATCAAGCGTCTCCTGTCCTTCACCCTGGTGAGCCACATCGGCTTCATGGTGTTCGGCCTCGCGCTGTCCAGCCGGGCGGGCCTCTCGGCGGCCATCTTCTACGTGGCGCACCACATCACCGTGCAGACGTCGCTCTTCCTGGTCGCGGGCCTCATCGAGCGGCGCGGCGGCTCGACCTCGCTCGACCGGCTCGGGTCGTTGGCGAAGTTCGCTCCGTTCCTCGCGGTGCTCTTCTTCGTCCCGGCTGTGAACCTCGCGGGTATCCCACCGCTGTCCGGCTTCCTCGGCAAGGTCGGGCTCATCCAGGCCGGGGTCGCCGCGGGCACCCCGATGGCCTACGCGCTGGTCGCGGGTGGGCTGATCACGAGCCTGCTGACCCTGTACGCCATCGTGAAGGCGTGGAACAAGGCCTTCTGGCAGGAGGCGCCCGCCCCGCTGCCCCGGGTCCGGATGCCGCGGGGCATGCTCGCCTCGGCGTCCGCCCTGGTCGCCGTCGGTGTCACGATCACGATCGTCGCCGGCCCGCTCTACCGGTACACCGGGAGCGCGGCCGACCTCCTGCGGGCCCGGGAGCCGTACATCGTCGCGGTCCTCGGCGAGCCGCAGGACCAGCTCACGTTCCCCTCCGCGGCCGGGGTGCCGGGCGACGGGACCGGTCGGGGTGACGAGACGGCGGCGCTCGAGCCCGACGAGGCCCACGGGACGGGGAGCGAGGGATGATCACCCGCCTGGCGCGACGACGCGTCGTCCACCCGGTCCTCATCGTCTGGCTGACGATCGTGTGGGTGCTGCTCTGGAGCGATCTCAGCCTCGCGAACGTGCTCGCCGGCATCGTGGTCGCCGTGGTGGTCACGACCGTCTTCCACCTGAACCCGGTGCCGTACCACGCGGCCTTCCGGCTCCGGAGCTTCCTCGCGCTGCTCCTCTACTTCGTCAGGGACCTGTTCCTGGCCTCGGCCCAGGTCGTCGCGCTCGCGTTGCGGCCGGGCCGCATCCCGAGGGGCGCCGTCATCCGGGTCCAGCTGCGCGGCCACTCCGACGTCATCCTCACGATGACGGCCGAGATCACCTCGCTCGTGCCCGGCAGCATCGTCATCGAGGCGCACCGGCTCACCGGGACGCTCTACGTGCACATCCTCGACGCCGACCTGGTCGGCGGTCTCGACGCCGCGCGCCGGCACGTCCTCGTCCAGGAGCGGCGTCTGCTGTACGCCTTTGCGCGGGCGGACGAGATCGCCGAGGCGGGCCTGCCGCCCGCTCCGGGGTGGTTCCAGCGCACGCCCACGCCGGAGCGAGCAGCCCACGGGGGTGAGACGTGAGGGTCGTGATCGTGCTCTCGGCGGTGATGCTCGCCGCCGCCGCCGTCCTCGTCCTTCGACGGGTGGAGGCCGGCCCCAGCGTGCTCGACCGCGTCGTCGGCATGGACGTCCTCGTCTCGACGATCCTCGCCGCCGCCGTGCTGTACGCCGCGTGGACCGGTCGCACCGACTTCATCCCCGTCATGGTCGTGCTGTCTCTTGTGGGCTTCGTGGGTGCCGTCACCCTGGCGCGCTTCGTCGCGGCCGAGTCTGAGGACGAGGCGCGGATCCTGTCACCGCAGGAGGTCGCCGAGCTCGAGGAGCAGCAGACGGCCGTGATCGACGCGCTCGACAGCGCTGTCAGCGGGGTCGGGGACCGCAGGCCTCTCGATGCTGAGACCCATGAGACCGGGCCCGGTGCGGACGAGCCCAGGGACGGGGGAGCGAGATGAGCTGGACCGTCGTCGCGGACGTCGTGGCGGCGCTGTGCTTCCTCGGCGGCAGCCTGCTGGCGCTGGTCGCGGCAGTCGGGCTCGTGCGATTCCCCGACCTGCTGTCGCGGATGCACGCCGGCACGAAGCCGCAGGTGCTCGGCCTGATCCTGATGGTCGTCGGACTCGCGCTGCACCTGCGGCGCGCGGAGATCCTCGGCCTGCTCATGCTCGTCGTGGTCTTCCAGATGATCACGGCGCCCGTAGCGGCCCACATGGTCGGCCGGGCGGGCTACCGCACAGGCCGGATCCGCCAGGACCTGCTCGTGCGCGACGAGCTCACCATCGACCTCGACGCCGCGCACCTGCACGCCCAGGAGCGCGCTGCGTCCGGCGAGGACCGCGGCGGTCATGGGTCCGGTCGACCGGACCCCGCCCGACCGGACCCCGCGTAGGAACAGCCGCCCGCCGGCGACCGCGCCTGCGGCGGCGAGGGCCTAGCTCGCTCGCCGCCCGCTCGGCACCAGGAAGTAGCGGGCCGCGCTGCGCACGGCGATCAGCCTGATGATGGCGATCAGGGTCCCGCTGAAGACCGCGTAGGTGATCGCCTCGCGCATGTCGAGGTCAGGGTGGCTCGGATCCGTGGGCGCGGGGCGGCCGGTGGCCGTCCGCCACAGGACCGCGACGAGCTTGTTGGCCAGCATGCCTCCCACGACCACTGCCGCGGTCTGGACGATCCTCGGGTCCACATTGAGTCGCATGGGTCCAACGTAGCCAGCCCGGAGGCGTCGACCTAGCAGGTGTAGTGTCGTGGCGAACGACAGGGGAGCGCCGAGGTCGGTACGCCGAGGCGCTGAGAGTGCGGTCACCCGCAGACCCTCGAACCTGCTCCGGCTAGCACCGGCGAAGGAAGTCGGGACCTCTCCCCGTGCTCGGACGGCGCCTTGGGGCGCCGCCGGCGCGGGCCTTCATCACACCGTGAGGAGGACCGAGTTGAGCAACAACCGCTGGGCCGTTCCCGGCGCCGTCGGACGCCGCGTGAGCGCCGCCGCGACCGTCGCCCTGTCGCTGGCGGCACTGTCCGCCTGCTCCCTGGGCGGCGAGCCCGGGTCCGCCGGCGACGGGACGAACGCGCCGGTCGTCCTGATCACCCACGACTCGTTCGCTGTCAGCGACGGCATCCTCGAGTCCTTCACCGAGCAGACCGGGTACCCGGTCGAGGTCCGGGCGATCGGGGACGCCGGCTCGATGGTGAACCAGCTCGTCCTGTCCAAGGACTCCCCGCTCGGTGACGTCGTCTTCGGCATCGACAACACGTTCGCCTCGCGGGCGCTGGACGAGGGCATCGTCGAGTCCTACGACGCGCAGGGCGTCGACCCACAGATCCGATCGTTCGCCCTCGACGAGACGGCCAGGCTGACGGCCGTCGACTACTCCGACGTCTGCGTCAACGTCGATCACGAGTGGTTCGCCGACTCCGGGCTGCCGGAGCCCCAGACCCTGGAGGACCTCGCGGACCCGGCCTACCGGGACCTGCTGGTCGTCGAGGACCCCGCCTCCTCCTCGCCGGGCCTCGCCTTCCTGCTCGCCACCGTCGGCGCGTTCGGCCCCGACGGGTACGCGGACTACTGGGCGTCGCTGCGGGACAACGGCGTGAAGGTGGCCGCGAGCTGGACCGACGCCTACTACGTCGACTTCTCCGGCCCCTCGTCCTCCGGTGAGCGGCCGCTCGTCGTCTCCTACGCCAGCTCGCCTCCGTACGAGGTGCCCGCCGGGTCGGACACCGCGCCGACGGGCGCGCTCCTTGACACCTGCTTCCGGCAGGTCGAGTACGCCGGGGTCCTGGCGGGGGCGGCCAACACCGACGGCGCGCGGGCCCTCGTCGACTACCTCGTCTCAGCGACGTTCCAGGCGGACATCCCCGGGCAGATGTACGTCTACCCGGCCCTCGAAGCCGCCGACCTCCCGCCGGAGTGGGCCGCCTTCGCCCCCCTCGCCGAGGAGCCCTTCACGGTTGCGCCCGAGGAGATCGCGGCGAACCGGCGTGCCTGGATCGAACGCTGGACCGACGTCGTGATCGGGTAGCCGGATGACCGTGGCCGGCCCGCCAGCTGCCCCGCCCCGTCCCGCGGCGTCACCGTCGCGGGACGGGCGCGAGGTGGCCGCCTCGCGGCGTCCGTCGGTCCGCAGCCGTCCGGCCGCCGT